>JAVHQG010000344.1:0-9086 GCA_036171035.1 Bacteroidales bacterium | reverse complement strand
AAACCCGGCATACTGCTAGTAACAGTATGAGCGAGCTTGTGGGTTGTTTAACGAAGAATTGAAAATCACGAACACCATAAAAAAAACTAATAATATCTGTGAGTAAATCGGACATTATGGACAGACACTATTTATAATTGAGTAGATCATAAATCTGCTTTGCTTTTTGAGGCTTTTCGGAGCTGGTTCAATTATAAAATTTAACATGCGATTTTTTATCAACAATAAGTTCAATTTCTCGTCCAAAAACTAGAGCGTTGTTCAATGGGATATGCCCTGCGGGGAAATCAAATAATATCGGAAAATCATATTCTTTCACAGCATCACAAACTATCTCATATGGATTTTTACCGAAAGGAATAGCGTTGTCTTTCATATCGCTCATGCCTCCAATAATTAGGCCTTTTATATTGCTCAATCGTCCACCCAGTTTGAGGTTCATCATCATTCTGTCAATATGATAAAGATATTCATCTAAATCTTCAATAAACAGAATTTTATTTGATGTTTCGATATCCCATGGTGTACCGCGTAAACTAAATAAAATTGATAGATTTCCACCAACTAAAATCCCTTTGGAATAACCATTTCTATTGTGCTTGTTATGAGCAATTTCATACGTTGGATTTTCACCAATCATCACACTATTAAGTGTTTTAAGTGAATCGTTTTCTAATCCGTCAACTGGGAAATTAATCGGCATCGTTGCATGAATTGTTTCACATTTCAATATTTTGTGAAAATATGAATGAAGTACAGTCACATCACTATAGCCAATAAGCCATTTGGGATTTTTTTTAAATGCCTCAAAATTAATTTTATCAAGCATTCGAATCGTTCCGTAACCTCCTCGTGCGCAGAATATTGCTTTCACAGAATCATCATCTAACATCTGTTGGAAATCTGCAGCACGCTCATCATCTGTTCCTGCAAATTGATTGAATTCTTTAAAAAGATTATTGCCTAATACAACATCAAACCCCCACTGATGAAGTTTCTTTTTAGCAGGTTTAATCTCGTTTGCAGAAATTTTTCGCGCAGTAGAAACAATGCCAATTTTATCGCCTTTTTGGAGTATGGGTGGAGCAACCATTATTAATAAATTAGACTATTTTTTTAATTTATCTATTACTAAAATTATCTGTTCGTTTGTAGCAGGGATATGCAAATCGGGCTCTTTCGTGTGATTTGCAATAGCTGAAATTGCATCTTTTACTGCAAACCATCCTGAAAGGCCAAGCACAAACGGCGGTTCCCCCACCGCTTTACTTTTTCTGATTGTATTTGGGTTTGGATAACCCTCTAAAAGTTTTACCCTGAAATCAGCCGGAATGTCTTGTATGCCAGGGATTTTATATGTGTCGGGCGAATGATTTAATAAATTGCCCTTGCTATCCCATTTGCAATCTTCAGTAAGACACCATCCGAGTCCCTGCACAAACGCCCCTTCCACCTGCCCTATGTCAATATTTGAAACAATAGAGTCTCCCACATCTTGCAAAATATCCGATCTAAGAATTTTTACATATCCGGTTAACACATCCAGCAGCACTTCTGTAACAGCCATACCAAAGGAATAGTAGTGAAACGGTTTGCCCTTACCGGTTGCTCTATCAAAATGAACGTCAGGTGTTTTGTAAAATCCGTTTGCACTCAAATTTATTTGTGCCAGATATGCCTTTGTTACAAGATCTTGAAAACTAATTTTTCTATCTTTATTTATCTGATCAAAAACAATATTATTTTCAAATATTATATTATTTTCATCTGACAAAATTGTTTGATCTTTGTTAAACACATTAACAGCAAATGTTACAAGACGGGTTTTTATTTTATTAATTGCATCTTTTACTGCCATTCCGTTGAGGTCTGAACCCGATGAAGCTGCAGTTGCTGATGTGTTTGCTACGTGCGACGTGTTTGTTGCAGTAACTTTTACTTTGTTTTGCGAAACGCCCATTTCTTTTGAAGCAATCGTTTGCATTTTCGAATACAAGCCCTGTCCCATTTCTGTTCCGCCATGGCTTATCAAAACCGTTCCATCAGTGTAAACATGAGCAAGTGCCCCGGCTTGATTCAAAAAAGATGTTGTAAATGAAATTCCAAATTTTACAGGAATTATTGCCAATCCCTTTTTATAAAATTCATTTTTACTGTTAAAATCGTTAATCTCGGCACGACGATTATAGTACTCTGAACTTTTTATTAGTTGTTCATTGATTATATGAATGCGGTTGTTTTCAACAGTTTCGCCATATGGTGTAACATTGTTTTCTGCGATTCCATAGAAATTTATTTTACGGATTTCTGCTGCATCTTTTTTTAGAATGCGTGCAATTTGATCGAGAATTTCTTCGTAACAAGAGATACCTTCAGGTCCGCCAAACCCACGAAATGCAACATTACTGGGTAAATTTGTTTTCATTGCCCTCCCAACAATGCGCATATTAGGAATATAATAAACATTTTCAGCATGAAGCATCGACCGTTCAAGGATTGCCATAGATAAATCATTAGCATATCCACCATTTGAATAATGTTCAACATCTACTGCAAGAATGCGCCCGTTAGTGTCAAATCCGGCTTTAAACCGATATAAAAATGGATGACGTTTCCCTGTGATTTTCTGATCTTCATCGCGATTGAGGCGTAGCTTAATTGGTCGTTTAGTAGCAACACAAAGCAGCGCAGCCCAATTGGCAATGTGGTTGGCCTCTGTTTCTTTTCCTCCGAATGCGCCACCCATCCTGCGGCACTCTACTTCTACCTCATTTTTCTGAATATTTAAAATCTCTGCAAGCAACGCTTGTGTTTCTGTAGGGTTTTGAGTAGAACTATATGCTTTAATTTCATTACCTTCACCAGGTAAACAAAGGCAAATTTGTGTTTCAAGATACCAGTGTTCCTGTGCTCCTGTGCGATGTTCACCTTCAATTTTCAATGGAGCATTTTTTAAAGCCGACTCAACATCACCACATTCTATTTTCCGTGCAGGTTGCAGCAATGAATTTTTTTCAATAGCTTGTTCAATGGTTAAAATAGGTTCAAGAATTTCGTATTTAATTTTTATCAAACTTTTTGCTTTAATTGCAGCATCTTCTGTTTCTGCCGCAATAATAAAAATAGCCTGCCCAACACATTCCACAAGTTTTTCTGCTAAAACCGGTTCATCATGAAACACAGGACCCATCTGATTTTTACCGGGAATATCTTGGTATGATAGCACAGCATGAATTCCCTTCACTTTTTTGGCATCACACAAATCGAATGAAAGAATTTTCGCATGTGCATGGGGGCTTGTATATACAAAGCCATGCAATAATTGTTCGCTTACCTGCATATCATCAATATAAACTGCTTCACCGGTTACATGATATTTTGCACTTTCGTGATAAATTTTCATCTGTTTTTTTTTAATTTCTCTCTATTTTTGCATAAGATAAAATCCTAATATTTTTTTACTGCCAACTTTTTAACTTTACCAATAATGATATTCCTAAACTCTTCAATATTTATTTTTTTCGTTGCAGAGATAAAAATACAAGGAGTACTGTTTTTTGCGATCCAAGTGTTTTTAAGATCATCCAAACTTTCATTTTCTTTTTTAGCAGGCAATAAATCATCATTTTCTTTTGGGATATATGAAAATGCGTCAATTTTATTAAACACAAGAATAATATTTTGATTTTGTATTTTTAATTCCTGCAAAGTTTGTGAAACAATATTTAACTGATCTTCAAATTGCGGGTGAGAAATATCAACCACATGTAAAAGGATGTCGGCTTCACGCACTTCATCGAGTGTAGATTTGAACGATTCGACAAGATGGTGAGGTAGTTTTCTTATAAAACCCACCGTATCTGACAATAAAAATGGAACGGCATCAAAGACCACTTTTCGGACTGTGGTGTCGAGTGTGGCAAACAGTTTGTTTTCTGCAAACACTTCAGATTTGCTTAGCATGTTCATAATGGTAGATTTCCCCACATTCGTATATCCCACAAGCGCAACACGTGGCATTTCTGTTCTGGTTTTGCGCTGGGTGTGCATCTGCCTGTCTATTTTTAAAAGCTGTTCTTTTAATTTTGATATTTTTTCACGAATCACACGACGGTCAGTTTCAATTTCTGTTTCTCCCGGACCACGCATTCCAATGCCTCCCTGTTGTTTTTCTAAGTGTGTCCACAGACGAGTCAATCGGGGTAACATATATTGCAATTGAGCCAGTTCTACCTGAATTTTGGCATGTGCCGTTTGTGCTCTGCTTGCAAAAATATCAAGAATCAAATTCGTTCTGTCAAGAATTTTACAACCTAAAACTTCTTCAATATTACGCATTTGCGATGGGCTTAATTCATCATCAAAAATAACGAGATTAATTCCATTTTCTTTTACATATGCGGCAATTTCTTCCAACTTCCCTTTCCCTACAAATGTTTTTGGATTAGGGTGTTCAAGACGCTGTACAAAACTCTTACAAGTTATCGCACCGGCTGTATCAGCAAGGAATGTGAGCTCGTCAAGATATTCAACAACTTGTTTTTCATCCTGATTCTTCGTAATGAGACCAACGAGTATGGCTTTTTCTGAGCATTTGTTCATATTATTTTTTATAGACATTTACAAATATAATTATCAATAATACAAAGAAACTAAATATTCATTAACCATGAATGAATTACAAATGTTTTTCATTACATATTAACAAATTTTTGTTAATAATTTGGATGTTCACAACGAGTTTATTTGGTTATTTTTGTTGGAGAAAAGAAAGACATTCGATGCACCAAATAATAGAATTTTTTTTGAATTATTTAAGAATTAAAATGTCTGTAAACATAAACGCAATAAAAAAATGGAATTTAGCAACTATATAAAAGAACTTTTGTTTTTTAACGACTGTGTGATTTTACCCGGCTTTGGAGGGTTTATATCAAAATATAAACCAGCCACATTCGACCCATCACTACGATCATTTATCCCTCCATCAAAGGAAATTGTTTTCAACTCAAACCTTATCCATAACGATGGACTTTTTATTAATTATGTTGCCGTTGTAAACAGACTTCATTATAGAGACGCAAAAGAAATATATATCAATTTTGTAAACAATTTGTTTCAACAGCTTACATCTGGAAACAGTGTCGTTTTTAATGAAATAGGAACATTTATTTTTGACATAAATAAAAATATTTCATTTGAAGTTAACACAAACACAAATTTACTTGCCGAGGCTTACGGACTTTCTTCATTTAGTTTCCCAATCATTGACCAGATTGATATCCCTCAACAAATTGAGCAGGAAATCAGGGATTCCGGAAAAATAAAAAAATTTCTACTACATCCACTATCAAAAGCAGCAATTATAAGTGTTCCGCTAATTGCTTCTCTTACTTTTCTGACTTTAAAAACAGATCTTGCAAACACACTAAAAGAAAAATATTTCTCTGTAAACGAATTTTTTGCCGATACGCTTAAAAATTTCAGAACCTTCACAAACAAAGAAGTATTAAACAACCCCAATTCTATGGAGGCATCGCTTGCTTTGCAAACAAATAAATATTTTGCATTGTTTTACAGCGAACCATCAAAGGGAACGAATGCAAAATCTGAAATTAAAATTGTTAAACCATTACCAAGCAATGTTTCCACTACAAAAGCAGAAATAAAGAATATTCCCGAACAAGAACTTATAAATGCTACTGAACCAACAAAAGATCAATCAAAACCAAAGATAAAGAAAGAGCAAAAGAAAAACAATGAAACAGAAATAAAAATTTCAGCTACTCAAAATAAATTTTATCTTATTGCCGGTAGTTTTGGAAATATTACAAATGCAAAAAATTTGAGTAAAAAAATTGACGAAAAAGGCTACCATACAGATATACTTATACAAAAAAACGGATTATATCGAGTAGCTGTAAAATCATTCGCTGATAGAAATACTGCAGCAGGAGAATTATCGGCAATAAACGCTAAAAATACAGATTTTTCTGTTTGGATTCTTGGAGGAAATTAATTTATTATTCTTACACTCTTTATCTTTACTTAAAAAAATCAAATTCAAATGTTTCGATTTAAATTTATTAATTTCTTGTCTTTTTTAGTTGCGTTTTCACTAACTTCTTGTAAAAACAAAATTCAGGAAGAGGTAACAAAATCACCTGACGGGAAAATAGAAAAAGTTGTAAAGTTTCAACAAAATGGCGACAAAAAAGACCTTGTAAAAGAAACTCGTTTTTACCCAAATGGGAACAAACAAATAGAGGGGGGTTATAAAAATAACCAACGTGAAGGGAAATGGGAATATTGGTTTGAAAATGGGAATAAACAAAGCGAAGGCACTTTTGATAACGGAGTTAGAGTGGGAGAAGCCAAAGTATGGTACGAAAACGGAAAACCAATTTATACTGGTTATTACTCAAACGGAAAACCCGATAAAGTCTGGGTTATATACAATAAAAAAGGAGAAAAAGAATCAGAAATTCTTTATAATAATGGAATTATTGTTAAACAAACCCACCAAAAATAATTCTACTTATCTGTTAATAAATTTTCAAAAATTTGTATTTTTGTGGCTTCTGAGTAATTTTTAAACCAATAAATACAAAAAAATGCGAGCATTATTATTTTTTGCTATATTCTGTTTTTCAGTATTTAGCGCATACCCACAGGTGGTAATCACAAGTAATGATTTACCTCATCCCGGTAAAATATATGTAGTAAAATATGACACCATTCCACAAATCAGCATCAGCAACCCTAGTTCGCAACCACAAACCTGGAATTTTTCTCAATTAAACAATCACTACTATAAAGTAGCATCCTATTCCCCAACAGCTCCGGCTCAATACTGGGCTCCGAGTTTTCCTGGTTGTAACATGTACACTTATGGCCCTTCTTACATGTTTACAGGGCTTTTTGGCGGAGCACCTGTTGATCAGTCTATGTGGGGATATGCTTTCTGGAAAGCAGATAATACAGGGCTTTACACCGTAGGCTGGCGAGGCGATTATGGTATTGGCTTCAGAAATGTATTAGAAAATCAGCCGGAAATGCTTATGGGAACACCTGCATCATATAATTCAACTTTTAACAATGCCTCGCAGTGGTCGGTGGCGTTTAATGTAGTTTCGTCTAATCAAGACACGAACTATTTAGCAAGAGTTAAAAAAACACTTACTGCCGATGCATTTGGACAAATAACTACTCCATATGGTTCATTTAATGTGCTTCGCATGCACGAATTCTTTGTTGAAACCGATTCCATATTTGCATCGATTAGTGGAACCCCTATTCCCGGAACAGGGAGCATTTGGAAAAAAGACACATTGCACAATTATTATTTTTGGGCAAACGGAGTTGGATACCCAATTGCAACTATTCATGCAAATGCAAATAACGTAATAAAAAATATAGAATATTTAGATACAATTTTGAATACGTATTCCATACATGGTCAAGTTTTCGCTCACAACTCCACTGCTCCTGTAAGTATTGGCAAAGCATCTCTTATGGCACACGATTCTGTTGATCACTTGTTTGGAATAAATGAAGAAATATCAATTGATAATGCCGGTCGTTTTCAATTTGCAAATGTGCTAGGTGGATCTTGGATGATTCGTGCATTGCCCGACACAGCTAGTTTTGCCGCAGAAATGCCAACATATTATGGCGATAAAGTTTTATGGAACACAGCATCAATCCTCCATGCATCAAGGGATACAAACATTGTTATTCATTGTGTTGGAACAGACAGTCTTTCTGTAAATAATTCTGGAACAGGTCAAATTTCAGGAATCGTTTTTGCTGACACATCAAATATGAAAGCATCACTTATTGCTGCAGAAAATATTAATATTATTTTACAAAAAGGAGATAGCCTATACTATGCAAAACATGGAAAAACAGACCATCTTGGACATTTTCATTTTAAAAATTTACCAAATTCAAGCTACAGATTAATTGTTGAAATTGCAGGCGTAGTACAAGATTCAAGCTATGAAGTACAAATTATGGGCAGTGAAATTTCCGGATTAAATTTCTATTTCGACTCTGTAAAAGTACATTTGATGAATGTCAGTGGCGTTCCAACTATTAAAAATAATGTAAACAAACATATCGTTGTATTTCCAAATCCGGTATCAGATAAAACCACAATCCTGTTTACTGAAGATTTTGATAAAGATGTGAATTATTCTGTCTCTGTATTTGATATTTCCGGGAAAGAGATGTTTAATAAACTAGGCAAAACTAACCACAAAATCGACATTGATTGTTCCGGTTTAAAAAATGGTCTGTATTTCTTCAATCTGCAAATTAATGGAACAATTGCATCAAGAGGGAAACTGATTGTACAGTAAATAATACGCAGCAATAGATATAATATTTTGGCTCTTATTTTGAATGCATCTTATGCACAGTGCATTCTTTAATAAAACATCTTTTTATAAAAAATGTATTCAGATTATCCTCTTTGTCCGACAATGCAAAATCAGGCGTTTTTTTGTTATTCACAACGGAGAACGCATCATTATACTTTGAACGGGCATTAATTTAACAAATTAAATAATGTATATCATTGATTTTATTGTACATAGTTAAAATATAATATTAAGATTACAACCGTTTAAAGTATATTATGACTAAAAAAAACAGAGAAATAGAAATAATTAATCAGAAAGATAATGATTATAAAGACATTGATGTTTCTGAGATTCATTGTATTGGATGTTCGTGGAAAGGTTCTGTAAAAAAAATAAAATGAACTAAAGGGATGAGTCCTCTCCGAAAAGTCGATTTTTATAAATTTTAGCATTTTTTACCCTTAATCCCTAAAGGGAAAACGCTGAAATTCAGTGTGCCTTTAAAGTCCCCTTTAGGGGATTTAGGGGTTAAAAGACTTTTCATAGTGTACTCAGGGATATAAAATATTAAAATTCATCAGATGCTATGCGCCTGAAATTTATAATAAGCAGAATAAACCGGTGGTAGGGCTTGTAATATCTTATTGCGACTGCGAAGTACTGAATATTATTTACTAACATTTCTCACTTGCAATAGTATCGTAAACACTGACCCGAAGG
>JAVHQG010000343.1:0-9096 GCA_036171035.1 Bacteroidales bacterium | reverse complement strand
TCAGTGTGCCTTTAAAGTCCCCTTTAGGGGATTTAGGGGTTAAAAGACTTTTCAAAGTGTACTCATTTTTTAATTCCTTAAGGTTATAATTGAACAAGGAATTTTAACAAAAAAGATCGTTAAACAATACGATTAAATTCTGATAACACCTGTTTATTCAACTGTGAGCCCGGCCACATACCTTTCAAGCTCTACGATTGCTTTATTGTAGATGTCTTCAACAGAGAATACCATTGAAGAAAATTTCTCCACGTTCGTTGCTGATTTGGCATCAATCTCCAGATTTTTCAATATAGTAACAACAGCTATAATCCCCATCAATGCAAACGAGGATTTTGCCTTATGAGCAACATACGCAATATTCTCCAGATTTTTTTCTTCAATTCCTTTTCGTAAATCTGCCAGATATTTTGGAACTTCTGTTTTAAATAGATTAAGAATTTCCAAAGTTGTGCCGGCAGAGCCTCCTGTCAAATTCTGAAGGAAACTAATGTCAACGTTTTCATAATAACTTTCCATTTTGTTTGGGATAAAATGTTTTGGCAAAATTACAGATAAATATTAGGAAATCATTATCAGAAATATATTTTTTAACATTTCTCTAAAAATATGGTTCAATTATTGTTAAAGTTGTCTGCAATTGAAAAAAATATATAAATTTGTTCAGTTAAATAAAACTCCTATGAAAAAATTATCAAAAATTTCGATTTTAACTCTATTAATTGTGTGTGTCTCGTTTGTAGTAAATGCTCAGACCTATGAAGAAGAAATGAAAAAAATGCAGGAAGAGCAAGAAAAATCAATGAAATCCATGCAAAACGAATACGAAGATTACATCAAAAAAGAACAATTGGCATTTGAAAACTATATCAAACAATCTGATGCTGAATTTTCACAATATCTAAAAGGGCAATGGGATGCTTTTGCCGTGCTAAAAGGGCAAAAACAAAATACAAATCCCGGTCCTACAACGATACCAACATTCGATCCGGCAGCTATTTCTAAAAAAGATGTTAAATCATTTTCAATATCAAAGAAAGATGTTGAAATGGCTCCCCGTCAGGATCAAACACTCGGATTACCCGTTCTGCCTGATGAGCAGGTTTTAAATGATAAAAGTTTCCCTTCCAATAATGGGAATATTAATTTTTATGGCGTAAATATTGGATTTAATTATGATGAAAACTTAAGCAAACAATTTTCAGGAAACATTGATGAAAAAAATATCAGTTCATACTGGGACGAAGTGTGTAAGGCAAAATATTTTCCATTAATAGACCAATTACTTGGCTTTAAAACTAAATATAGCCTTAATGATTGGGGATATTATATGTTAGTAAAAAACATGTCGAATGAAATCACTAAGTCAAAGAATTCGGGGACATTGCTGACATGGTTTTTAATGATTAAATCTGGCTATAAAATAAAAGTTGGATATAGTGAAAACAGCATTTACCTGATGCTTCCGTCAAACACAACAATGTATGGCATGTCTTATTTTACCTTTAACGGATTATCTTATTATGTTCCTGATTTAAAAGGTGAAAAAATTTATACTTACAAAAAAGATTTTCCTGATGCACGGTTAATTATGGATTTTAATTTATCAAATCCTGTAAATTTAGGTACTGAAATCGGTGAAAGAGCAGTGAAATTCAAATATGATGATAAAGAATATAATCTCAAGATTAAATATAATAAAAGTTTGATGAAGTTTTATGATGAATATCCTCAATGTGAAATCGGTATTTTTTTTAACGCTTCCATTTCAAGCATTGCCAAAGAATCTCTTATTGAAAATTTAAAACCATTAATTGAAGGAAAATCACAGATTGATGCTGTAAATCTACTGCTCACCTTTGTGCAAACAGGCTTTGAATATAAAACAGATCAAGATCAATTTAATCGTGAAAAATTTTTCTTAGCTGAAGAAGTTTTATTTTATCCGTTCTGCGATTGTGAAGATCGTTCCGTTTTCTTTAGTTTTTTGGTTAAAGAATTGCTTGGAATGGATGTTATCGGATTAAATTATCCTGATCATATTTCATCGGCTGTTTATTTTACAGATAAGGTTGAAGGTGATGCCATAGTGTACAAAGAAAAAAAATATATCATTTCTGACCCGACATATATCAATGCTCCTGTTGGATTATCAATGCCAATGTATAAAGATGTTAAACCACTATTAGTTGAGGTAGATAATTTACAAAATAAAGAACAACAAAAACGTTCTATTTGGGACAAAATTTATGCATGTGGAGGGAATCGTGGAGATAATGGACAAGATATAGTATTTGATGATGCAGGCAATAGCTATGTTACCGGATATTTCGCAGGGGAAGCAGCTTTTGGCAGTTTTAAAATGAAAACAGAAAAAGATAGTAAAGATATTTTTATTGCCAAACTTGATAAAAAAGGAAATTTTATCTGGGCAAAACAGGCTCAAGGAAAAGGGAATGAAATTGCCTATGGAATTGGACTCGACAAGAGCGGAAATGCAATGATTACCGGCTCATTTGACAATGCCGTTTCTTTTGGCGAAAAATCATTAAAGACTAATGGCAAACCAGATGTATTCTGCACCAAATACAGTAAAGACGGGCAAGTTGTATGGGCAAATAAAGTTGGATTCGATTCGCTTACAGATAAACTTCCTAATAAGGTCTATCTTGCAAATTTTAATAATGCAGGGAAACTAATTGACAAAAAATTCTTTAACGAAACTGAATACTTCGACAAATTTGGGGTTATGGTAGATTCACTAGGGACTACACATATTACCGGTTCATTCTCTACAGCTCTATCTATGACTACAAAAAACGATGTTGTTACAAACACCGCTGCACAAGTTGATTTTGCATCATCGTGGAGTCAAATGAGTTCTAAACTGCTTGAAAGCAATTACAGCCCTGAAATAGCAGGTCTCTTTGCATTCATCCAATCTATTCGACTTGTTGGATCACGAGTAGAGGGGAAAGCCATTCAAGATGCAATTGATAAAACAAGCCCTGATTTTAAGACTGCATCATCTAAAGTATATAATTCGCTAGGAGAACTCACTCTAATAAAAAATTCAAGTGGTATTATTTCTATCAACACAAATTCTGGTCAACCTATGCAGTTAAGCGCAATCAAAATTGACAACAACTCTAAAATAAAATTTGTAACCTATGAAGATGGAAACTCACGAATCAACGTGTTAAACGGACTTTCATTCAGCAAAGGAGTGATGAAATACGACCTGAATTTTATTAAAATTTTTAAAGATAATGGAGACCTTTTGCTTGATTACGATGCCGATAATACACAGAAAAAAATTAATATGAAAAAAGATATAATGGAATAATAAAAGCAATTGTTTAAATAAAAAAACCAACCTCGTAAAATACAAGGTTGGTTTTTTTTTACCTTTTATTTGTCAATAAAAATTAATGATTTCGTGAAAATTGTTTCCCGAAAAAAATTAATTTCTATCTTCGTGCTAAATCAAAAATCTGTGAACAGAAATGAATTATTTTGAATTAGATTTAATCATCAATCCATGCAATGATATATCCCGTGAAATACTTTCTGCCAAACTATCAGAATTAGGGTTTGAAGGATTTCTGGAAACAGAAACAGGAATTATTGCATATATTCTTTCAAAAGATTTTGCTGTCACAAAAACTGATTATTTGCTATGTCAATTAAAAAAAAATAATATTCAAACTTCCTATACGATAAAAGAAATTTTGCCACAAAACTGGAATGCAGCATGGGAAAAAAATATTCAACCGATTATTATTGGAGATATTTGTGCCATAAAAACTCCCTCTCATAAAAATGTCCCTGCTACTAAATATGAAATTCTGATAGAACCTAAAATGTCATTTGGGACAGGTCACCATGAAACAACAAGCTTAATGGTCGAAGAAATGCTTCATACTGATTTTTCAGGGAAAAATGTTTTAGATATGGGATGTGGCACAGGAATACTTGCAATATTAGCATCAAAGCTGGGTGCAAAAAACATCCTTGCAATAGATAATGACTCGTGGGCTTACAATAATTCTCTTGAAAATATTCAACTTAATAACATATCTAATATCTGTGTATCTATAGGCACTTCAGAACTTTTGGGTGAAGAAACTTTTGATGTTATTTTAGTAAATATTGCAAAAAACATTATTTTAAATGATTCAAAAAAATATGCTTCTGTTTTAAAAAATAATGGAGTTTTATTATGCAGTGGATTTTATGAAAACGACAAAGAGGATATTCAAACCGAAATGTTGAAAAATGAACTTATTTTTGTTGATTATAGAGTAAAAAACAACTGGACAATCTTACGATTTACGAAAAAATAAACAATCAAAAAATGCACAAATTTATTTCTAAAATAAATATTGGTTTCACAAGCTTCCTCATTTGTTGCCTTGCATTTATCTGTATGCCACAAGCCTCTGACGCACAAAAAATAAAAACTTTTTCAAGCGACTCTATCAAGTTTGTAAAAGAAATCTCAAAATTTTTGAGTAAAGGCGGTCATAAAAAAGATGCACAAAAAATAATGCCCGATATAAAAGAATATTGGCAAAAGACATTCACAAAAAATGAACGAATTGCAATTGTTGAGGATATTAATACACTTCAAACAAAAAGAGCAATAGCATACCCTCATATTAAAAATTATATTCTCATCAGAATAAATTTCAAAAAAAATAACACAGATCAACAAGAAATAAAAGAATGGGAGAAAATTTTTGATTTTCTCTTATCCAACAAAAAAATGGCTATCCGGCAAATTGAGATATTTCTAGCAACAACATACAACCTCCAAAATTCTAAAACAATATTCAGGTTTCCACTTGAAGACGATGGAAGAACACCAGTTATTGAGTGGAAAAGCAATATTCCAGACTGCAAATTCAGATTTGACAAAGAAAATGTATTTAAAATTATTTTCGAGAATATAAATCTCATGTGCTTTCAAAAAAATAGCGGATCAGCAATTTATAACACAAGTGGTATTTTTTATCCTTTAGACCGCGACAGCAAATGGGATGGTGTAAATGGTGTGGTAACATGGGAACGTGCAGGGTTTGAAAAAGACGAGATGTATGCAAATCTTAAAAGATATAAATTAGATTTATCAAAAAGCGAATGGGATGCCGACTCTGTTTCTTATGTATATAGAAAGTATTTTCAACAACCACTAACAGGTCATTTGAAAGAAAAAATAATGGCAGATGTAACTTCTCCCGATAAAGCTATTTTTCCCAAATTTAATTCTTACACAAAACGATTTAAAATCCCAAAAATCTATGATGGTGTAGATTTTGAAGGTGGGTTTACAATGGAAGGTTCGCGCTTTATTGGGCATGGAACAAGACAAGAGCCCGCCATCTTAAATTTTTATAAAAAAGATTCAGTTTTTTTAGTTGCAAGATCTAAAGCCTTTCTTTTTAAAAAAGACTTGTGCATGTCGAAAATTACTTCAATTGCATTTAAGCTCGACACAGATTCAATCTATCATCCCAGCATCTTGCTAAAATATTTTGTTGACAAAAAAAGAGTAGAACTCATTCGTGATGAAGAAGGTCTTTCAAAGAGCCCTTTCATTGACACATACCACAAAGTTGAGATGAATGTGGAAGTGATAACATGGCAAACAGATGAACCTCGAATGGAATTGAAAATGACACGAACCCTTGCAGGCAGCTATAATGCCGTGTTCCAATCTACCAATTTGTTTGACCTATATACTTGGGACAAGTTGCAATACAACGATCAAGACAACCCTCTATATTTGGTTCAAGACTATGCGAAAAAAAATAATGTCACAGAATTTCTAATAGATGATTTTGCCAATGCAATTGGATATTCACTTGCACAAGTTACACGCACAATACTTGAACTTGCATTTCTGAACATTGTGTCCTATGATTTCGATACTAAATATGTGAAACTAAACGACAGGCTTGCTTTTTACATAAATTCCCGAACCCGAAAAACAGACTATGACGTTATTAAAATCAATTCAAATGTTAACCGAGCAGAAAATGCAAAAATCAATCTGTTGAATTTTGATATGCGCATCAATGGGATTAATCAGATTCAGCTTAGCGATTCTCAGAACGTGACAGTGTTCCCGGCATCAAACGAAATTCTTATGAAACGAAACCGTTATTTTGAATTCGACGGAAAAGTACGTGCAGGACGATTCCAGTTCTACGGTAAAACATTTGCTTTTGACTATGATAATTTCAAGATAAATCTTACAAATTGTGATTCACTCCACATTCTTGCACGTGCTGAAGGGAAAAATGATGAAAACGGAAAACCACTTTATGTTATTATTCGAAGCACCATTGAAAACATCAGAGGGAATCTGATGATAGACAGCCCAAATAATAAATCGGGAAACAAAAGGATGCCACAATATCCAACATTTAACAGTGAAAAAAATTCCTATGTTTTTTATGACAAAAAAAACATTAGCGGAGGTACGTATAAACGTGATAAGTTTTACTTCCAGATATTCCCTTATTCAGTGGACAGTCTTGATAATTTTGAAAACAAAAACCTGAAATTTAAAGGACATTTTGCATCAGCCGGAATCCTTCCTGAATTTGACGAAACATTAATTTTACAGCCAGATTATTCACTTGGTTTTACCCGCAAATCTCCACCGGAAGGTTATGCAATGTATGGTGGGAAAGGCACATTCCATAATGATATTAATCTTAGCAATAAAGGATTACGTGGAGAAGGTGACTTCAATTATCTAACATCCATAACCTCATCAAAAGACTTTCAGTTTTTCCCCGATTCAATGAATGTTATAGCTGATAATTTCGCAAATATAAAAACTGCCGGCACACCGGAATATCCTGAAGCTTCATCAAAAGGATCATTTGTTCATTGGATGCCATACCTCGATCAGTTATACAATTCCGATAGAGAAACACCTATTAAGATGTATGAGAAACAAGCCTATCTGCATGGCACAATGAAGCTTGAACCATCAGGGTTAACAGGCTGGGGCAAAATGGATATAGAATCATCAAATCTATCATCAAAATTATTTTACTTTAAAGAGAATATCATTGATTCTGATACCGCCATGTTTGAATTAAAATCAATGGATATGGGCGATTTAGCTTTTAAAACTACAAATATTAATGCACATGTGGATTTTACAAAAAGAATGGGTGCTTTTAAATCAAACGGTGAAGCATCTGTTGTAGAATTCCCTAAAAACCAATATATCTGTAAAATGGATCAGATTAACTGGTATATGGATAAATCGGAAATTGAAATGAGTATTGATGATAAGAAAACAAAAGATAAAATTGCAGATAAAGATAATTTAAGTCCTACGCAACAAGAAGATTTGCAATTGGAAGGGCCTATATTTACTTCTATTCACCCACAACAAGATTCACTCAAATTTGTGTCTCCAAAAGCAAAATACAGCTTAATTAAAAGTACCATCACTGCTCATAATGTGAAATTTATCCGAGTGGCTGATGCAACAATTTATCCGAGCGATGAACCAATTGTTATAGAAAAAAAGGCACTTATGCGACCTATCGAAAATTGTAAAATTATTGCAAATAACACCACACGTTATCATACTATTTACAATGCAACTGCAAATATTTATGGCAGGAAAAACTATGGCGCAAGTGGAGACTATGATTACATTGACGAAACAGATAAAAAACAAAAAATACATTTCAGCGAAGTAAAAGTTGACACCACCATTCAAACGTATGCAACCGGTAAAATTATTGAACCCGATAATTTCACATTAAGTCCCCGATTCCAATACCAAGGCGATGTAGCACTCTCTGCAAGTAATGAAAACTTAACATTTACAGGAGCAGCAAAAATGAAACATGAATGCGATAAAATCGGAGCAACATGGGTAAAATTCAGCGCAGAAATAAGTCCAAAAGAAATTTATATTCCAATTAGTGACGACCCTAAAAGCATTAACAACGAAAAACTTGAAGCGGCTGTAATGCTACCTCCTAAAGCTGACTCCATGCTTGTGTATTCTGCGTTTCTTACAAAACCACATAGCGTTAGTGATGTCCCATTATTAAAAACCGGCGGATTTTTATTCTTCGATAAAGACGAAAATAAATTTAAAATTTCTAACAGAGAAAAACTCACTGAAATAAATATGCCCGGAAATTATATGCACGTCCACAACACTGTTTGTAATATGTACGCTGAAGGGAAAATGAATTTTGGTGCAGACTTTGGACAACTTAAAATCGCTCCAATTGGTAGTATCATACAAGACTATGATAAAGGAGATGCTGACTTGGAACTTATCATTACTTTAAAATTCTTTTTTAATGAATCATCTATCAAACGGATGACAGAACTAATCAATGAAGCACAAGGTCTCGATGGTGTCGATTTAGGTAAGAAGACTTATACAAAGGGGATGAAAGAGCTGGTTGGTGTTGAAAAAGCTGACAAATGGCTTGCTCAGGTTGCTTTAGGGAACTTTAAAAAATATCCCGAAGAACTTGATGAGCTAATCCTCCTTTCAGACGTAAAAATGAAGTGGAATCCTCCAACAAAATCATTCCGTTCCACAGGTAAAATAGGCATCGGTTCTATCTATAAAAAACAAGTAAATAAATATCTTGAAGGAAATATCGAAATCGAAAAAAAGCGTAGTGGAGATATTTTTACCATGTACTTGCAAATTGATGAAAACACCTGGTTCTATTTTAATTATAAAACAGGTTTAATGCAGGGTCTTTCTTCAGACAGAGATTTTAATTTAGCCATCTCGCAAGCTAAAAAAGACAAACTAACCCTTGATACCAAAAAAGGTGAAATGCCTTACAGATATTATCTTGCCACAGAGGGTCAGAAAAAGAAATTTCAAAAACGTTTTGAAGAAGGTGCAGAAATCACCAAAGACGATGATGAGGATGATGGAGGAAAAAAGAAAAAGAAGAAAAAAGAAGACGAAGAATAGTACAATAAATAATTGGCAATTATTATCTATCTCATAACATTTAACCTCTCAAATTTTTACCAGATATAAACTGAAACCTACCATCTACAAACTGAAACCTACCATCC
>JAVHQG010000342.1:0-1764 GCA_036171035.1 Bacteroidales bacterium | reverse complement strand
AGCTTGTGGGTTGTTTAACGAAATTATTGGCGTTTTCTTGCTGACACTATATAAAATCTTTGACACTAAAGGCAATTAAATTCAACAGGCACAAGTAGAAATGCTCAACGATAAAATAAAAGTCAGCATCGAAGCTGAGGCCAAAGGCATTTATAATGCAGTTCTTACAAACGGTAAAATGAATTATACCGGAAGAATTATTTCTGAATAATTACTAAAAAAGGAAAGGCTGCATTTGCAGCCCCTTTCTTTCTCTTTGCGTCTTTTGCGCCGGAGTTTATGCTGACGAAGGAAGTACGTGTAATTTTATTTTCTCTCAGCTTTTTACTTGTTATGCGTACTGTCAATAAAAATATCCAATGCCCTTTTCATTACAAAGTCTTTGGCAACAGCTTTTCCTGTTTCAATTTTCACATCTGTGCTTTCGGTTTGTTTGCCATCAGCAATTACATTAGCAATATAATCACCTTCAGTCAGGCTTTTGATAACAAATGCACCTTTGGCATCGGTTTTAGTAGTCCTGCGTCTGCCACTCAAAACAGGGATAAGTTCAATTTTGGCATTAGCAAGAGGTTTGCCCTCGAAACTGCAAAGTCCTTCAAACTTATTTTTCTTTTGTTCATTCCTGATTCTGCGTTTAAGTTCAGCAATTGCAAAATCACCGAGTTTTTGCGGTGCAGTACTTTTATAAATCCTTTTTCCGGCATCGCTTATGTCCGTGCAAATAGCCCAGAATTCATTAATCAGGTTATGGTTCGATACAACTTTATTATTTCTGTCGTTCAGCTTTGTATTTTGGGCAGAACTGTCATTTGTTAAACTTGTTTTAATCCCTGTAAGTGCAGTATGTTGAGCAGCCGTATAACCTTTTGCCGTAAGAGCGGCCATATTATTGGTTACATTGGTCAGCAAAAAGCCCAGTGTATCAACCAATCCTTCAACATCGCCTTTATTATTTTTTTGCCTCACTTTGCTAATGCCAAAATCTTTTGCAGCAATAGTAAGCCCTGTAGCCCTTTTAACATAACCTTCCAGATAATCAAGTTTCGGCCTCAGGTTATCCATGTTTGTATAAATCCGCTGCGTAATAATTTTCATTTCAGCGGTCAGTTGTTTTGGGCTTATCAACGCCGTAACAGCATTTAGTTTCGTTGTCCCGTTTGTTAAATAAGTCGCACTAAAATCCGGCGAAAAAGCCGTGAAATCGGTTAAATTAGGGCTTAATGTGTCTAACAGCATTTTCCCTATTGTAGGTAGCTCTTCTATCCTGCATGTAATTTTCAAAGGTGTAACTGCCATAATTTTATAATTTAAGTATATACAAAGATACAATTTTTCTAAAATCAATGATTATTTTACCCAAAATATATTATTCTATTGAAAATCAGTAACTTTATTATTTCAAAAATTGCCTTTAGGATTCATTTTTTCATCGTTCCAATTCTTTCTGTCATCGTTCCAATACTTTCTGTCATCTTGAACTTGTCAAAAGACATCGTTCGGTTTGATACTTTCATGTTATTTTTTGAAACTTTTGCGATTTGGTTTTAATCCGTCATATATTTTTTTGGTTCTTTCATCTTTCAAGTTCATTCTTTCACGATTCGATTTCCAGTTATATATGTTTCGGACTATTATTTTTATCGTTCAGGTTCTGTCTTTCATAGTTCTATTTCAAAAATATAAATGAGTTATGCGTTTTTTCATCATTAGTTTGATATATTTCAATTTTAAATTTATATCTGTGTTACGGGACTTCGGAAG
>JAVHQG010000341.1:0-9186 GCA_036171035.1 Bacteroidales bacterium | reverse complement strand
G
This sequence comes from Bacteroidales bacterium, assembly GCA_036171035.1. GTDB lineage: Bacteria > Bacteroidota > Bacteroidia > Bacteroidales > GWF2-35-48 > GWF2-35-48. Next base: position 9,185 of record JAVHQG010000341.1, on the reverse strand, counting down.
TTTTCAAAACTAGAGTAACGAAATTATTGGCGTTTTCTTGCTGACACTATTTATATTTTTACGCCAATAATCAGAACGTCATCTACTTGCTCAAGTGTGCTTTTCCAATCTTCAAAGGTCTGATTAATATGTGCTTTTTGGTCTGTCATATTAAGCGGTTGAATGTGCATAAGCAGATCGCGGAAATTTCTGCTTAAAAACTTTTTCTGTCTTTCTCCGCCAAATTGGTCAACAAATCCATCAGAAAAAATGTAAACAGTATCATCTTTTTTAAGTTGAATAATATGATTGGTGAAGGGAAATGTGTCTCTTTCGTGTACGCCAATTGGCATCTTATCGGCTTTCACGCTTGTTAAAATATATTCTGACTCTATTCCCTCATGTTTTAATCTGTATGTATGCCCGTTCTGGAATGGCTGTGTGTGTGCTGTTTTCCTTATGATATATACAGGGTTATTGGCACCTGCATAGTGGAGTTCAAGTGTTTTGTGATTGAGAACACAAAGCGAAACATCCATTCCATCCTTTGATTCTCCCATTTGTCCGGTTTGGTGAAGTGTGCTGATAATAATATTGCGGAGTCTGAATAATATATCTGCAGGTTCTGTAATGCCTTGTTCTATCACAATTTCGTTGAAGTAGCTTATGCCTAACATGCTCATAAAAGCTCCCGGCACACCATGTCCGGTACAGTCAACGGCTGCAAAAAATGTTAGGTTATCTTGTTTGTTTACCCAGTAAAAATCACCGCTTACAATATCTTTTGGTCGAAAAAAAACAAAAAAATCTCTGAATATTGTGTTTAACAGCTCATTGTTTGGTAAGATGGCAGATTGTATGCGTTGTGCATAATGAATGCTGTCTGTAATCTCCTTTTTTTGTTTAACTACAAGGTCTCGTTGAATCTTGATTTTTACGTTTTGGCTGGCGATTTTATCACCTTGTTTCATCACAAAATTTTGCTGTACTTCAAGCTCGTCCTTTTGTCTGATTATTTCTTCTTCTGCAAGTTTTCTTGTGTTTATATTTGTGTCAATTGCTACAAGTTTTATAACCTGCTTTGCTGAATTTGTTATAGGTGTCAGGGTTGTTTGTACCCATAATTTTTCACCAAATTTTGTTGATGTAAGGCTTTCGTAGCTTAATACATCACGATCTTTGAACCCATTTTTAATGATGTCTAATAAGATTGGGCTGGTTGAAAGATTGGTTAGATTGCTACCCAAAAAAATGCTTAATTGATCTAGATTATATCCATATAATCTGGTAAATCCTTCATTAACCCATTCAATTTTTCCGGTTGGATCGGCAATTATTACAGCATTGTCTGTTTTACTGGCAACGATAGAAAGTTTTTCGAGCTGTATGTTTGCTTTCTGAATATCTTCTTTTTGTTGAATGCTTTCTTTATAAATACTAGCATTTTCAAGTGCAATAGTAACATAAAGTGCCAAGTTTTTTATGATATTCAAATGATATTCAGTATAGGCATTTTTGGAAAAACTTTGAACACTAATTACTCCAATTTTCTTGTTTTTTAACGTAAGTGGATAGTAAATTATAGATGATGGAGGATCTCCTATTTTTGGTGCAAGTAACTTTGGAACATAATATAGCGAATCCTCAGGATGATTATTGACTAATACTTGTTGTTGATTTTTAAAACACCAAACAGCTAGCCTACAGTCTTCATCCATTTCCCACCAGAAAAAAGGCAGGGTTCGATCTTTTTCTATAGCACTTATGGCCTCAATTCTATTGTTCTCCACATTGTATGTTGCAATCACAAATATTGAAGCATCCATCATTGCATTGATGCTGTTGTAAACGGTTTCAACAATTTTTTTTGTATCTAGTGAGGAAATAATTTGATACCCGATGTTATTCAGTATTTCCATATTGTTGAATGCTTGCTCAATAATTCCATTTTGTTCTCTTAATATTTCACTTTTTTGCTCTATTTCATTTTTTTGTTTTAGAATTTCAGCCTCAGCATTTTTTATGTTGTTAATAATACTGTCAATTGCAACCAGTTTAGATACTTCTCTCTTTTCGTTTATTACTGGAGTAAGTGTGGTTTGAATCCATAGTTTATCACCAAATTTAGTGTTGATTAAAGTTTCGTATGTTATTGCATCATTTTCCTTAAATCCATTTTGAATTACGTTTTTTAACATAGGACTCTCTGAAATATCCATAAGGTTACTGCCTTTAAAAAGATATAGCTGGTCAAGATTATATCCATATAGGCGAACAAACCCTTCGTTTACCCACTCAATATGTCCCTTGGTATCAGCAATCATTATTGCATTATCGGTTTTCTTTGCAACAATAGAAAGTTGATCTAGTTCTGTGTATAAATGATTTAATTTCTCGGTTTGCTTAATAAATTCATCTTTTTTGCTTTCGAACTCTTTGTTTGCTAAAATAATTTCTTCTTTTTGTTTACAAATTTCTTCACTTTTTTGTTTGTTTGTTTCATTTTCAATTTCTGTCTTTTTTTTATTCATAAAACTCTGCCTGCTCAACAGTTCAAGATTATAGGAGGCAAATATTCCAATGATATTTGCTGCAATCAGAAAAAAATTATTAATGATAAAAATAGGAAGATTCTCTTTGGATAGCATATCCTGTAAGAATATTGCAATGATTTCGTAGCAAATTGTAATGAGAATCGAAACAATTGTTGCAGAACGAAATTGTAGTTTAAAAAATGTGTGTGTCCAGATAATTACTAGAATCACTCCAATGTAATAATGCTTTGATCCTAATTCGTCTGATTTTGCAAATGCAATAATAGCATTCACTCCCAAACCTGCTAACAACGAAATTGCTGAAAGAATGTGTTGGTGGTATTTGTAAACAGATTTGAATTTTGAGAACGCATATACTGTAAAAAGTGCAGGAATCACAACAATTAGTCTAACAATCCATGCAAGGTATTTAGAAAATGGTAGAATCCAGAAATCAAGCAAGCTAAAGGAAAGATATAGTATAACACCAACTATAAGACCAATTTTTACAAGGTCTTTAGATTTTTCTATATATTCATTTTGAAATTTCTTTTCTGTTTCGGGGTTGAACCGTATGTCAAATTTTATTTTATCAATCATAGACACAATTCAGCTATTAAGTTTTTAGAGCAAAAATTAAAAACTGAAAATTATTAAAAATTGAGCAATAAACAAATGGTGCAGAAAATATTAATATTTGTGTAAGGATATAGCGATAAAAAAAACGCCGAAAATAAATTCAGCGTCTTATTTGTATTATTAAGCTTTTGTAGCTTTTTTGGTTTCTTTTTTAGGCTCTTTTTTAGGTTCTTTTTTAGGCTCTTTTTTTACTTCTTTTTTAGACTCAACCTTTGCTTCAACCTCAACTTTAGCCTTAACTTCTTTAACTTTAGGCTCTTCTGCCACAACTTCACTTGCTAAACTTTTTTTCTTCCTGGAAGGTCTGCTTACCCCAAATGAACCCATAAATATTTTACCTCTTTTTGACTTCTTGTCTCCTTTTCCCATAATTACATTAATAAAATTTATATTTCGTTTTTTTTACTTACTTTAGTGGAATAAAATGATTTGCAAATTAAATAAATTTATTGAGAATATACAAAAGTAATATTTTTTAATATAATTTTATTTTTTCAGACAACGTTCAGATATTAAGTTTTGTCTTACTGTAAAATAAACTGTAAAATGTTGAGCGAGGAGCAACTCGTAAAAAAATGCCTTGATAATGAAAGAGGTGCCGCAGACGAACTTTATAAAAGGTTTGCCCCTAAAATGTTTGGCGTTTGTTTGCGGTTTGCAAAGGGTCAGCACGAGGCGGAAGATCTTTTACAAGAGGGGTTTATTAAGGTGTTCTCATATCTGCAATCTTTCAGGTGTGATGGTTCTTTGGAAGGCTGGGTAAGAAGAATTATTGTAAATAATTCAATTAATCACTACAGACAGAAACGTCCATGGTTCGAAAATGTTGAGACCAGTAAAGATGCTAACAAAGAAACTTCTGATTGTGATGTGGTTTCTGAGCTATCGGCACAAGAGCTATTAGTATTTATTCAACAATTACCTGAAGGTTACCGAATGGTTTTTAATCTCTATGTGATTGAAGGATATTTACATAAAGAAATTGCAGAGATGTTACATATCTCTGAAAGCACTTCTAAAACTCAACTTTTGAAAGCACGTAAAGCTTTACAGGAAAAAATTAATAATGTGATCTATGAACAGGCAGTTTGACACCAGATTTGATGAACTTTTTAATCAAAAGTTCTCGGGGTTTGAGAAAACCCCACCTGATTATATTTTAGACAATGTGAAAACATCTGTCTTTAAACATCCAGGTTTGTCTAAAATTGGCAATTTCTTTAAGAATAATCTCATTGTTGCAGGGCTTTCTTTTATCGTTCCTGCTTTTATTATTGGATTTTATGCTTTCTCTGGGGAAAAGAATGACCATGTTAAAAAAAATATTAATATTGTTCAAGCGGGAGTGATTCCTGAAAAAAATGTTATTGAGCCCAATAAAACCAATCATTTCCAAAATAATGTTTCTAACAATTCAATCAAACCTGTATCTAAGTTTTTTACTGATGAAACATGTGGTTTAACCTACCTGCTAAAATCAAACAGTAACAATGGTAAATGGACTTGTGATGATGCAATAGTAAATTTTACTTCTGCCAATAATCGTAGTTGTATTGTTGGTGTTCCAACTGATGGCACTTATAACTTTAAATGGTTGCCCTCTGATAACGCTAAATGTATTGAATATGTTACTGTGAAATTTAACAAGCTGCCTGCTCATGATAAAATAAAAGAAATAGTAACTTGTGGTAATGAGGTTGCAATTGAAGCAAGTCGTAGTAATGGCTCAGGTATATGGTCTTCATTAAATAATATAAATTTCAAAAATGCTGTAAGCGCAAAGACCATAGCTACATATAATGGAACGGGTAAGGTTAACCTTATCTGGACAGAAAATGATATATGTGCATTTGCAGACACATTTAGTGTTGTTTTTTCAGATAAACCAGACGCAACTTTTGATCTTGCTTCTCCTGTTAAATGTGCTGATTCGCCAATGATTTTGGCAGCTAAAAATAAATCTCTTGCCAAATATGAATGGGATTTAGATGGTGGTGTTGCCAAAGATCTTACAGCTAATACTGTAAATGTTTCATGGAAAGAGGGGCTTAAACATACAGTAACATTGAAAACATGGACGAAAGATAATTGTTTTTCGAGTTTTTCTTCTGTAATTGACCATCCAAAACCAATCGATGTTTCGTTTGATGTGCAACCTGCTACTTGTGTTGCTACTGGAAGCATAAAGGCAATTCCTGCTGATACTAAGGCTGTATATCAATATTTCTGGTTGAAAGATTTGACACCATCAGATTTATTTAAAAAAGATTTAGCATCTGGTAAATATCAGGTAACTGTTCGTGAAAATGGAGCTTGTAGCAGAGAATTTTTTGTTGATGTACCTGGTGCAGCATCAGTAAAAGCTTCATTCTATCATTCAAATTATGAGTCAAGTTTTCCCACAACTGTATATTTTGTGAATACATCTGCATTATCTGCCTCTGATGAAAATAGTGATGAATTGAAGCATCAATGGGACTTTGGAGATGGAACAACATCCGATGAGGAATCTCCTAAACATACTTATACTTCTTCGGGAACATTTAAAGTTAAATTAACAACTACAAGTCGGCAAGGTTGTACAGATACTTATGTTGATTCAGATATAATCATCGATCCATTACGTCTTTCTGTACCCAATGTTTTCTCTCCAAATGGTGATGGAAAGAATGATGTGTTCAGAGTAAAAGCAACATCGTTAAGTGAATTCCATGCGGTTGTTTCAGGAGCAAAAGGCGAAAAGGTTTTTGAATGGTTTGATCCTGAAGCAGGGTGGGATGGAACAATCTTGAAAAGTGGGGCAAAGGCTGTCTCTGGAATCTATTATTACATTGTTACAGCAGTTGGTAAGGATGGAAGCAGGTATGAAGATAAAGGTGCCGTACAACTGGTAAGAGACTAAATTGAATCATATTTGAGACAAATACAATATTGCATACAGTTTTTCCAAAATCATAGAAAAGTATTTTATATACTTCTCATTGTCTTATTCTTGCTGCGTTTTTCATATCTTAATTATATTAACTGGCATAGCGGCACGCTCGCAAGTGGTCATGGTGGCATTCAATATGGAGCTGATTCTCCTAGATACATACATGGTGCAGAAAGGATTTTTACCAGTTATCCACTTGGCTCTGATCAAGCAAGGTATTTTGGTTATATTGTGTTTCTTGCTATTACTTTAAAATTGCAAGTTGGATTTGTATTTGCAGTAATCTTGCAGGTATTTTTTGCTTTGCTGGCTTCCATTGCAATATACGATTTAGGAAGGTCTATTACTGGCAGCAAAACAGCAGGAATACTAGCATCTGGATTGTTTCTTGTAAACCCGTTTGTTGTAAACTGGCATTTATATATTCATTCAGATTCATTGTACTTTTCGTTTTTGATTTTTTCTGTATGGTCAATTTTTAAAGCGATAGGAAAACAGAAATTGAAATTTTATTTTTTATCTGTTGCAATAGTTTTGATTACTGCTACAATAAGACCAAATGGCTGGGTTTTGCTGCCTATTATGCTTTGTTTTTACTTATTAATAAGAAATCTTAAAGTGCCGGTAAAAGTTTTGATTGTATTTTCTGTATTCGCATTATTTTTTTTAGGTGCAAGGTGTTTCAAGGTTAGCGAGGAAGCAAATAGTGATATTGAATTTGTGAAATTACTTCAAACAGGTGTAATTGTTTGGGGACATAATGATCTTCGTTTAAACATGCCGGAAACATATACCCTTGAAGGAAAACACTGGTCACAAAGTTTTACATATATAATTAAACATCCCATTGCTGTTATGCATCTGGCTATTTCAAGATTATCGGCTGAATATTTACAAATGTATCGCCCCTGGACTTCATTGAAATTTAAAATCCGTTTTTTATTATGGATGATTCCTGGTTACTTATTTGCTTTTCTTGGTATATATTTTTTACGAAATAAATTTGAAATAAAATTAATAAGTATCATCCTTCTTTCGCAGATGTTAATTATTTCAGCAACCTGTTCAGAACATGAATTTAGATATATGTTAAGTACAGTTTCTTTAATTTATTTATTAGCAGTTTGCGGACTCTTTGCTATTGTGCAGAAATTCTCTATAAAGTTTGAGAAATAATTTTGAAGATATTCTTATCTCATGATATACAACTTTCCAAACCCGTGTGTGAAGTATTTATCTGCTTCTGTCTCCCTTTTTTCAATTGATTGTCCATTGATTGACGTGATAACATGATAGAAATAAACCCCATTTGCAAGTTTGTCTCCAAAATCGTCTTTCCCATCCCATGTGTATTCCGTTATGTTTCTGCCAATGTGAATATTGCCTAACTCTGATAAGGTAATTGTCTTGCAAAGTTTTCCTGTAACAGTGATGATCTGAATTCTGAAATCTGTAGGTAATTCAGAACCTGTTAGCGTAAATACAAATTTTGTTGATGTTGAAAATGGATTAGGATAATTAAAAAGTTCTGTTATTGTCGATTTTGTAATGACTTCAAAGGTGATAATATATTCATTTGCTCCCGATTCGTTGCCGGATTTATCTTTCCCTTGTACACGCAATTGATATTTACCATCGACTGTAAATACAGGGTTGTAGAATATTTTACAACTATTTTTTGGTAATTGTGCAGGTATAAATTTCATGTTTTCTTTACCTTCACTGGTGAAATAGATTCTGTTTTCAACATCGCCGGTTATTGACTTTAAATACACAGAAAATAGTGAACTGTCATTCAATGCAAGATATTTATTTTCATCTTTTAATTGAATCATGATTTCAGGCTTTGCTGAAACAATATCGCCGTCAAGAATATGTACACCGTCAAACGTGACATCAAGCATAGGGTTCGATTTGTCGGAATTTACATAGAACAGTTTTTGAGCAATGTTGTTAAAATGATATTCTTCTAACTGATAATATGCTCCGGTTGTTGGATTTAAAGGGTTTGCTTCAACCCAAATGCTGTTTAGCCCGGCATATCCCATTGTCGAAAATAGTACGGTATCTTTTAAAACATCTCCAACAGGATGAGGTCGTAGCTTTTTTTGCTTTATTGTATGCAATACATTGTTTTTGTCTTGAATCCAATATTTTATCATCAGGCTATCCATATCATAAGGACTTATATTCTCATAAGCTACAGAGAAAGTTATTTGATCTCCTTCATTTACAGTGTCTTTGTAGAAATAATAACCTTTTTGAGGATTTATTGCGGTTTCAGGTACACCTGCATGCATGATTTGCCATTTTTTTAGTTGTGATGGCGTGTATTTGATATTATCTTCATTCGATAGCGAAAGTTTTAAATATGGATAAATAGAAGCATCGACTCTGTTGTGTAAATCATAAATATCAATTGTGTATTTTGGCAAAGTAAAGAGTAAGGTTGAATCGCCGGAGTTTTTTACGCCCATCACATTAAGTTTGATGCTATCGGTAAGTGTTGAATCAATGCTGTTGCTTTTCCAGTGAAGTTCATTCCATTGGTGTGTGGGTCCAATTAGGCTGGTTGATATTGTCCCTTTATAAAAATTATTAATCATTTTTACATATAAACTTATTGTATCTCGGTCTGTAGCTCCAACTCTGTATTGAGCCGAATTGATATCTCCTTTTTTGCAAAAGAAAAGCCATGGTCTGTCATTTTCAATTCTCCTTGGATTGCCGTCACGACCTGGATCAATTAGTCCATCAAAGGCAGTTTTTGTGTTTTCTGGCCAGCTTGCAAAGTTCCCTGTAATAAAAGTATAAGCAAAAATGTAATATCCTGTTGGAACTGCATCAATTAGGCTTGGGATATTGGATAAGTTTGTAGAATCACTAGGAAACATTAATACAGAACTGGGATCAAGACTGCAGATTGAACTATTTACTTGCCCAAAATTACCAAAATTTGAAGGTAAACATTGGACACGAAGCGGATCAATTACTGCAATATGAACTTTTGGGCTTGGACCACAACTCGCCATTTGTCCTTGATTACTGAGAACCCCACTATTTATTCTGAATTGTATTTGCAAATACTCATTTGACTCATC
>JAVHQG010000340.1:0-9244 GCA_036171035.1 Bacteroidales bacterium | reverse complement strand
TTGACGAATGCAGCAGGCTGTGACTCAATAACAACACTGTATCTAACAATCAATCCGTTACCACAAGTTTCATTTACCGGATTACCAACAAGTTTATGTGCCACTTCACAATATATTATGTTAATAGGGAATCAAGCACCAAGTGGAGTGTTTAGTGGTCAAGGAATGGTAAACAACGCATTTAATCCGGCACTTGCAGGCGTAGGAAGTCACAATATCAGTTATACATATACTGATAATAATAGTTGTACAGCGTCTTACATGCAGGCTGTAACAATTAATCCAAGTCCTGTAATACAAATTGTATCATCTTCAATCACAACATGTGGGAACGCAAATGGAAGCGCAACAGTTGATGGAATTAATGGAATAGCCCCATATAGTTTCCACTGGTCAATAGGATCAACAAGTGCATCTATATCAAATCTTGTTGCAGGTGTATATGTTGTAACGATTACTGATAGTAATTCTTGTACAGGTGTAGGTTCTGTCAATATATCATCATCTGATGGTCCTGTTATAACAGTAAATGCTGTAACGAACTCAAGTTGTAATTTTTCAAATGATGGAACTGCTGATATTAGCGTAACAGGAGGTGCAGAACCATATACGTTCCATTGGGCAGATGGTGAAATTACTGAAGATGCAATACATTTGAGCGAAGGTGGAAATACTGTTACAGTGACAGATATGAATAGTTGTAAATCCATGGCAATGGTAAATACATTAAGCACATTTGAGACACCTAAGATCTTTGGGAGAATTTCATATTATGGAGGATATGTAGATGGTCAATATGCGACATTGAAAATATTCTCTTTGATACACAATAATCATGGAGGATACGACACAACTTCACGTGAGGCTGTGATTGGTTCAGATGGATCATACATTTTGTATAACTTTGAACCTGGTCAATATATAATGAAAGTGAATTTACACTCGAATCCGTATGCAAGATTGTTGAATAGTTATTATACTACAGTTGTTTCCAGTACGCACAAATGGGAGCAAGCAACACCTGTAGCACTGGCTTGTGGGCAAGATGTTGAGGCTAATATTATGATGTATGAACATGTAGAACAAGGTGTTGGAAATGGGCACATAAATGGGACTATTGTGCAGAATAACACAGGGTCAAAATCAAGAGGTGTTCACATTAATTCAAGCAAACTTGCTGGCGAACCGGTACCGGGAGCTGAAATTTATGTTGAAATAGAGCCTGATGATCAACCAATTGCCAATACAGAAACAGATACATCAGGATTTTATTCCTTTGAGCAACTACCGGATACTACTTATTCCATCAGGGTTGAAATCCCGGGATTCCCGATGGTATCTACCTATCAGGTTGTGATTACACCTACAGATACATCTTACCTTGGTCTAGACTTTATAGTTGATTACTCTGTTGACAGTGGATTCGTTGATACAGCCATGGTTTACATCAATAAAGCAAAAGATGAAATCATGACAGTGAGTGTGTTCCCAAATCCATTTATGGAATCGGTGAATGTGAACTATCATTTGAACCAATCGAAAGAAGTTAGCATAGATGTGTATGATGCAACGGGTAAAGTGATTGAAGCTACAGGTAAAATGAGACGAGAAGCAGGCGATAATACGTTCACATTACAATCGCAACAGAAGAACTTACTGCCGGGAACGTATTTTGTTCAATTGCGAGTTGACAATACAGTTTATCTGAAGAAGATTGTGAAAACAGAATAATATAAATTGGAAAATTAAAACGAAAAGGCTATCTGAATTGGGTAGCCTTTTGTTTTTTAAAATTGAAATCTAACGAGGAAAATATAAAATAGACCAAGTTGATAATCGTAGTCAACACGATTTTTTTTCACATTATAACTTTCAAGCAGAATATTTCTGTGACCGGTGATGTTTTGAACATCAATTCCAGCTTCCATGTTGTATTTCGAGAAATTAAATTTGAAACTTGCTCTCACATCAATTCTAAAATAATCAGGGTAACGATTTTCGTAAGCATGTTTTGTGTCATAAACAGCAGCACTTGCCAGTTTTGATAAGGCAGTATCTATAGGAATATATCGTTTTCCTCCGGCAGAAACCACTTTTGCATCAAGGGATAGCGAGTTGTATTCTCCGAGCTTAATTTTATAGCCTCCTAACGCATTTAATACATATGTGCCATTGAAAATACTATTCCGTTCAACGCCATCACTTGCTGTGTATCGGGAGTCGAAAAGAGAAGCAGTAATGAGGTAATAATAATTATTTGTGAGAAAATGTTCAAACGTTAATTCTACACCATAGTTTTTGCCTGTACCATTATTTTTAAGACTGTCAACGCTACTTTGATAAAATTCGCTGCCATAGTTTAGAATAGAAAATGTAGATTTTTTTGTTTCAATAGGAATATGCTGTAAATACTGATAATATGTTTCCAACTTCAATCGTAAGTTTTGTGTTATTAAAAAATCATATCCCAGTACAGCCTGATTACTTTGCGTGAATTTTAGGTTTTTATTGGTTTGAATGTATGTATTATCGGGTAAATGTGTTTCAGTAAAATAAAACAGCATTGGTTGAAGTTGACTGTGGACTCCTGCACCGGCACTTAATGAATGAGCATCATTTATTTTCCATTTAAAATTTATGCGAGGTTCAATTGCAAAGTCATTGTTGAGTGTAAATTGCTGGTAATGAACACCAGTATTTAAGATATATTTCTCAGAGAATTTATGTTGCCATTGAGCATAGGATTGTATGAGTGCTACGTTTTTCCCTTTCGTGTCAGTTTGCATCTTGAATTGAAGTAAAGGAGTTAAAAGGCTATCGGCATATGTTGCTGAAATCAGGTCAATGGTGGCTCCTGTATTAAAGAAATTTTTAGAATCAAATTTTTTAGAATATTGTTCAGAGAAAGTATATTTTATTTCGTATGATTTGTTTCCATAATATAAAAAAGATGGTTTATAAGAAAATGCTGAATCAGCTTTGATATTGGTTCCGCTGCCTGAAATTGCAACAGCAGTGGTAAATCTTCCGGAATTTGATTTTGCTGCATTAACGAAGAAGTTGTGTGATAAGCCAATTACTCCCATTTTAGTACCAAAACGAATATCTACGTTTGGATGCCCGAATGTCCAGTCTGAAGGGTTTTGTTCTTTTGCCAGAATTTCAGTATAACTCGTTCCTCCGACACCAAAAACAGTAAAGTTGCCAAGTGTATTTGTTGGGATATCAGTTTTAAATGACAAATCCTGATATTGAGGCGTGGTAGAAATTCCAAAACTGATTCCAAGTGCTCTAAAGATTTCAAGTGTAGAATATCGGTAGCTTACCAAATAAGAGCCTCTATAGTTTTTCTTAAAAGGACCTTCAGCACCCAACTCAAAACCATTTAATCCTGCTTGAGCAAGATATTCTCTTTTTTCATTATTGCCACTACGCATATGCAGGTCAAACACTCCGGCAAATGCGTTTCCATATTCAGCAGGGAATGCTCCGGTGAGAAAATCGGAATTGTCGAGTAAATTATTATTTAGAATACTTATAGGACCTCCGGTAGTTCCAAGTGTACCAAAATGACTTGGGTTTGGGATGTTTATACCATCGAGTCTATAGAGTACGCCGGTTGGTGAATTTCCACGAATAATGATGTCGTTTCGTTGGTCGCCTGCACTCATCACTCCTGCATAATTGCAAACCATGCGAGCCGGATCAAACCAAGTACCTGCAAAGCGTTCGGTTTCTTCAACTGTAAAAGAGCGGGCACTTACACCTGCAAGTTTATTTAATGGCTGATCTTTTCTGATGTTTGCTTTTACAACCACTTCGCCTGTTTCAATAACTTTTTCTTCAAGTTCAACTTTTATCACAAGCTCCTTTCCTGAATTTAGCTGAACATTTTGCATGGTAACGGTATGATAACCTATAAAGCTAAAGCTGATATTGTATTTTCCAACGGTAATATCTGTAATTTTAAATTCACCACGATCATTTGTTGTGGTTCCTATAAGTGGATTTGTGTTTAGCAGTACAATATTTACTCCGGTTAATGGTGTCCTGGAGTTTTTGTCGTACACCGTACCACGAATATTTTGTTTGAAGCTTGTTTGTGCAGAAATGTTGAAAGAAATAATCAGAAATAACAGAATTGAAATGAGCTTGAATTTCATTCGTGTTTTTGTTTTTGCAAAAACATATTTATTTCTTATTTCAAATTGAAAGCAAATTTGTTGTTTATTATATTTTAGTTTAAACTGGATTTGCTTATTCGTACTTAGAGAGCTTGTTAATATAGGCATCTTTGAATCCGGCGTTTCTAACTTTCTTTAAACCTACTCTGGCTTCAGCAATTGAACTAAAATTGCCATAAATATAGATAAAAAAATTATTTTTTCCTTTAATTTCAGATACTTCAAGACCTTTGAAATATTTCATGTTCGATTGTTTTTTTGCAGACGCAACCTGAATTGTAAATTGTTCAGAATTTGCATTTGTTTCGTTTTTTTCTACAGTGCCAATTGTCCCATATTCTTTTTCTTTTGTCTCAACGGTTGTACCGGACGGTGTATTCCCATCTGTGTAGGCAGTGATAAACGCATCATTATATCCTAAATTTCTTGCTTTTTCTAATTCTGCTTTTGCAGCCTTGTATCCTGATAATTTTCCGTAAAAATATTTATAGAAACCATTCTTGGTTTGTTTTTCTTTAAGATCGGTAATTCCTTTAAAATAATCTGGTTCAATAGGCTTAATAGATGAGCCAATTTGAATAGAATAGAGTTTTGTTTCTTCTGTTTTAGCTTGTTCTAATTGATTATTTAGGTTGTACGTGCGAATATGTTTTGAAATGTCATCAGTGTATAATTTTGTTTTGATTTTATTAAAGTTTACGATGTATGCATCTGCATAACCTTTTGATTTGATTTTATCCAAATACTTCCTCGCATCATCGATATTTTCATAAACACCTGTTGAATATCTGTATTTCCCATCTTTGCAATCGTGTTCTGTAGTGTATGAAATATTTTTAAAAGCGTTGATGTATCCTTCTTTAGGCAAGGTTGCAATTTGAATGATCCATATATCATTTGTAGCGTTAATAAGCCTTTCTGTAATGTCATTTAAGAGTTGAGCTTGATGTTCAACATTCGTATTTGATTCAACTATTTTTGTTTCTTGTTTTTGTTTCTCTTCAGCTTTTTTTTCAGATGTTTTTTTCAGCAATTTCTCTTCCTCTAATTTTTCTTTTTTTTGCTCTTTTTTAGGATCATTAGTGTTTTGGCTAATTTGTTTGATTTCAGTTTGATTTATTACTTGCGTTTCAGTGTTTGTAACATTCTCAGAAACATTTTCGTTTACTTGGTAATCAGGAACAATGTCAGAAGAATCATTACCGAAATTAAAATTTAATGAAGCATAGAAATACAGCGTATCTTCTTTTAAGTTTTTAAGCTGAGCACTATAAAAACCAAGCTTTAGAATTTTATCAAAATCCATACTTGCATCGTCATAATTTTTATATTTCCCATAATAATATCTGATGAAATCATCTTTCCCTTTATAAGCTCTTATTCCGTCTATATCTTTTAAATAAGCTGATTCAAGTGGGTTTTTAGTAACTTTGATAAGAATGGTCATGTCGGAAGTAGTATCGCCGGGATTATTTAAAGCAGAGATATTTTTATCGGCAACATTTTTTGATATAGAATCATTGTTGGAGTTTTGCGTTGTGTTGTCATTGTTGTTTAAAGACTTATTAGATGCAGTGTCTTTAGGGATTTTAATATTTGTGATATTTTCAATAGTCAATTCTTTTTCAGGTGGTGTTATTTTTACAAAATAAATTTCTTTTTCACCAAAGCCAAATTCACTGTTAAGAGACATATAACCTGAAAAGCCATTGCCAATTGGCCAGTAATAATCTTCGTCTTCGGAAGTATTAAGAGGGAATCCCATATTAATTGCTTCTCCCCAATTTTTTTGATCATTCAATTTACTGTAGAAGATATCATATCCGCCAATGCTTGTATGGCCTTTTGAACTAAAGAAAAGTGTTTTATTATCATCTAAAATTCGTGGGCATATGTCATCGTAAGGTGTATTTATTACAGACCCTAAATTTGTGGCATCGCCCCATTCTCCTGCTTTCTTTTGCGATTTATAAATGTCGAATCCCCCATAACTGTCTTTTCTATTACTTGAAAAATAAATTGTTTTTCCATCAGTCGAAAGGCATGCATCAGGTTGGCTACTTCCACAATTTATTTTTTTTGACATTTTTCTTGGGGCAGACCATTTCCTGTTTTCATAAAGCGATTCATAAAGTGATTTGCCGCTTTCATCATCATCGGTTAATATTAATATTTTCCCATCTTGAGAAAGAAAAACAACTGATAAGTTTCCTGCTGATGAAATTTTATCAGTAAAATTAATTGATGTTTGCCATTTTCCGTCAGCCATTAATGATTTGTAAA
Source organism: Bacteroidales bacterium (assembly GCA_036171035.1). Classification (GTDB taxonomy): domain Bacteria; phylum Bacteroidota; class Bacteroidia; order Bacteroidales; family GWF2-35-48; genus GWF2-35-48. The sequence continues at coordinate 2,777 of JAVHQG010000340.1, read as the reverse complement.
TTCTCTTTTCATCCATTGGCTTTCCTGTGAGCTGCTCGGATGTGAAGTAGATTTGAGATTGATCTTTGTTCAGAACGGGGAAATAGTCAGAAGCGGGTGTGTTCACTGTTGTTAACAATTGTTTCTCGAATTTTACAGGATTATGTGTAAGAATATTTGCATAGTCGCATGACAATATTTTTCTGTCATTTTTTTCGATTAGTTTTTTTTCTTTTGGAGAAATGTAGATGCCATATTTTTTATAAGAATCAATTGCCTTTTTTATATCGTACTGCAAAGCATATGCATCTCCTAAATAACTGAATGCATCATATGGAGCCCGCTTTTCATCATATGAACCAACTTCGTAATTTTGTGTGAGGTTTTTAATTGCTTTTTCAAAATGAGATGTTGCTTTGTTTTTTTCAAACACCGAATTAAGATAGCATATCCCAATTTCATAGTTAACATTTGCGTTTGTTGAATCTACACGGTATATTTTTAGTAGTTTTAATAAAGCTGAAGAATAATCTTCTTGTGAAATATCATAGTCCGCATCATCAAAGTAAGTGCGTAGTGTTGATGTTGTTTGACCAAAGCTTGAAAACAATGATATACAGATGATTATAGTTGAAATCAGTTTGTTCACAGTATTTAATTATTTATTCGAATAAAAATTGAAACGCAAAGATAATAAAAAAAAGAAAATATTGTAAATATCTTTTTCATGTGATAATTAGTTGAATTTGAGTTAATTGTTTGTGGTTTTTTTTAATATGATATGCATGGAAATAGATATGGTTTTAAGCAAAAATTGTATCTGTGATTTTTATGTAATCTTTTTCTGTGAGTTGATGGATGTATCCGGTGATTTTATTTTTAATCATTAATGCAAGGATTTCTTTTTTATTATCACTTTTTATTCCACATTCATTTGCTCTGATAGGACTGCCAATTGACGTAAAAAACTTTTCGAATCTGCTTATTGTTTCACTTGTAGAAGAAGTATTAAAAAGAGCTTCTCCCAATAATGAAATTCTTTTTGGGATTCTATTTGCCTGTAGTTTCATCCATGCAGGATATGCTATTGAAAGGCTCGCTCCGTGTGGCGTGTCATAAAGGAAAGAGAGGGTGTGTCCAATGTCATGTACGCCCCAGTCGCATGTTGAGCGACCATAGGCTGGAATTCCGTTTAGTGCACATGTTGCTGCCCACATCATTTTAGCACGGTATTCATAATTTGAAGGATTTTTTAATAAAAGTGGGGCAAGTTCAATAGCTTCTTTAATGATTGAAATAATAAATCGGTCGGAAAGCGAGGCATCTCCCTGTCCGAACCATGCTTCAAGGGTATGTGCAATTAAATCAACAATACCATAAGCAGTCTGGTTTGCAGGCACTGAATAAGTAAATTGTGGATCAAGAAATGAATATTTTGGGAACATCAGATTGCAACCGTAACCAATTTTTTCTTGTGTTAATGTATTCTGCAAAACGGCATATGGGTTCATTTCTGTGCCTGTTGCTGCAACTGTTAACACGGCTATTATTGGTAATGCGGAATTTACATGGATTTGAGCTTTCATGATTTTCCATGGGTCATTTGGTTCGTTGATGCAGAGGGCTGTGATTTTGCCAGAATCAATTACACTCCCACCTCCAACAGCAAGAACAAGATCTACTTTTGATTTTCTGCAAAGTATAGATGCTTTTTCAACATCATCAACAGTTGGATTTGATTTGATGCCTGAATATTCAATAAAATCAACTCCTGAAATTTTAAGTTGTTCAGCTATTGAATCATAAATACCGTTATTTTTAATGGATCCTTTTCCATACATGAACAGGATTTTTTTTACTTTAAGTTCATTAATTGTTTTGTTAAGATTATTGGTTACCTGTTTACCAAAGTAAAGGCAGGTGGGGTTATAAACTGTGAAATTTTCCATATGAATATTTTATAAAATAAAAAAGCGCATCTTAAATTATTAAGATGCGCTAAAGTATAAAAAAAATATTTTTTTACTTTAATCTTTTATCAACTTTGTTCCAGTCAATTATATTCCAGAAAGAATTAATGTAGTCTGGTCTTTTGTTTTGGTAGTCGAGGTAATATGCATGTTCCCATACATCGCATGTAAGTATTGGTTTTAGGTTCTGCTTTAATGGGTTTCCTGCGTTGCTTTCTTGTGTAATATCTAGACTGCCATCAGATTTAACAATGAGCCAAGCCCAACCTGAACCAAATAGCGTAGCTGCAGCTTTTGTGAATTTTTCTTTAAATTCAGAAAAAGAGCCAAAACTTTTTATTATTGCATTATTTAGATCTCCTGTAGGCTCTCCTCCACCTTTTGGTGAAAAGCTTTCCCAATAGAAGGAATGATTCCAAACTTGTGCACCATTGTTGTAAATACCTGCTTCAGCCTCTCTTACTATTTGTTCTAGTGAAGCATTTTCAAATTTTGTACCTTTTACCAGATTGTTAAGGTTTGTAATATAAGCTTGGTGGTGTTTTCCATAATGGAATTCCAATGTCTTTTTACTAATGTGTGGTTCAAGAGCATTAAGCTCGTACGATAATTTGGGTAATTCGAATGTCATAATTTACAGTATATTAAATTTTTTTATTATTGAAAAGTTTTTTATGAAAAATTTTCGGTAGTAAAGTTATTGCAATAATATATTTTATGCAACAATTAGCCAATGATATACATCAGGTTTGATGTATGATAAAAATCATTGGTATATAGGCAAAAAAAAACCCTGCATTTGCAAGGTTTTTTTGATTATAGAATTAA
>JAVHQG010000339.1:0-32352 GCA_036171035.1 Bacteroidales bacterium | reverse complement strand
TCTTGATTATAAAAAAAATAATTTCTTTTTAAATGAGTTTGTTCTATTTTACTTTAAACCAGTCTTCAACATGTGTCTCAGAGATAAATGTCTTATGAAAAAATTCGTTTTTGGATTTTAAATAAACATAATCTTTTTGCCATAATTTGTAGTTTAATGCAATTTTATGAATGGCGGAAATTATTTTTTTTATTTCGCTATTTGTCATTGTTGGATGTAGTGAGATTCTTACCCATCCTGGCTTTTCAGAAAGGTCACCCCTATTGATTTTTTGTGCAATTTTATGCGAATGTTCATAATTAACTTCAAGCAGGTAGTGCCCATACGTTCCTGCACAGGCGCATCCACCGCGTACCTGAATGCCAAATTTGTCACTTAATAATTTTACAATTAAGTTGTAGTGTATATTTTCAATATAAAAAGAAATTATTCCGAGCCTGTCTTCAACATTATCAGCAAGAATATGTATCCCCGGAATTTTTTTTAATTCTTTAAACGCTATTATTAGTTGCTCTTTTTCTCTTGCAAGCATATTTTGCGTTCCCATTTGATTTTTTAATTCAATACAAAGTGCCGTCCTTATTGCCTGTATAAATCCCGGTGTCCCTCCATCTTCCCGTGCTTCAATATCGTCAACATACTTAAATTCTCCCCATGGATTTGTCCAGTCAACTGTCCCTCCTCCGGAATTATCAGGAGCTTTTGAATGATATAATTTTGAGTCAAATACCAATACTCCTGAAGAACCAGGCCCGCCTAAAAATTTATGTGGTGAGAAAAAAATTGCATCAAGTTTTTCAAGTGGATCTGCCGGATGCATGTCTATATCTACATAGGGTGCTGATGCAGCAAAATCAACAAAACATAAACCCCCATATTCATGCATTATTTTTGCCATCTGGTGATATGGTGTGAAAACACCTGTTACATTTGAACATGCTGTAAATGCACCAATTTTAAATTTGCTGTCTTTGTATTTTTCTAAATTTGTGCGTAGTGCATTTATGTCAACTAATAGATTTTTATTTGGAGGCAATACAACCACTTCAGCATTTGTTTCCATCCATGATGTTTGGTTTGAATGGTGTTCCATATGCGTAAGAAACACAATAGGCTTTTCGTTATGATTCAGGCAGTTTTGAGTTTTGGCTGAACCACAAAGTTTTAATCCGAGTATTCGTTGCAGTTTATTTACAACAGCCGTCATTCCAAAACCTGCAGTAATAATTACATCGTCAGTTCCTGCATTGACGTGTTTTTTTATAATATTGTGAGCATAATGGTAGGCATGCGTCATGCGTGTGCCTGCTTCACTTGTTTCTGTATGCGTATTCCCAATAAATGGTCCAAATGTGAAAACGATTGAATTCTCAATTGGTTTATAAAGTCTGCCACTAGCAATCCAGTCTGCATACAGAAGCTTAATCTTGCCGTATGCCGTATTGTATTGGGTATTATATCCAATAATGTGCTTTTTATAAGTACAAAAATATTTTTCTAATTCACTCATCTTGATTTAAAATTATAAACTGCAAAATTATATTTATGTAAGGCTCTTACCTATTTTTTATTATGTTATTGGTACATGTCAGATAGATTACAAAGATATTGATTTATTTTGTTAATCAATTAATATACTATTAATTAGAGCTTGTATTTTCTAACATAATAATCTTTTACGAATATTTTTTGTTATATAACATATACAAATATTAATATATATTGATTTTTGAATTTAGCTTTGCGTGTAAATTATTTTTTCAGGAATAGAAATATACATAATGAAGCGTAGAGAATTCATTAAAATATCGGCATTAACTTTTGGTGCAATTGCATTAATTGAGCCTCTGTTTGGTTCACTTGATGAAGCTCTGAAAAGTGGCAAATTAAAACGATATCCCACGTATTGTGAAATTTGTTTTTGGAAATGTGCAGGCTGGGTTTATTTGAACGAAAAAGGTGATGTGTGGAAAATTATTGGCAATGATGAAGATCCGCATTGCAATGGACGTTTATGCCCTAGAGGTACTGGTGGCGTTGGGATGTATTATGATGAAGATCGCTTAAAAACTCCTTTGATACGAACCGGGAAACGAGGATCACAAACATTTAGAGAAGCAACATGGGATGAGGCTCTTGATTTGGTTGCTAAAAAAATGAAAATTATTGGAGATAAATATGGTCCTGAAACTATGGCTATGTTTACTCATGGTTCCGGTGGAAAAATATTAACTACTCTAATGAAGGCATATGGCTCTGACAGCATTGCCGGTCCTGCATACGCTCAATGTAAAGGTCCTCGTGAAGTTGCCTTTGCTGCTACATTTGGAGAACATTTAGATTCTCCTGAACCATTAGATATTCGTAATACAAAATGTTTGGTTTTGATAGGTTCACATTTGGGTGAGAATATGCATAACGGGCAGGTTCAAGAAATGTCTGACGCTATTGATAGGGGCGTGGTAATTATTACTGTTGATCCACGATTTTCAACAGTAGCAGGGAAATCGAAATTTTGGTTGCCTATAAAACCATCAACAGATATTGCATTGTTATTAGCATGGATTCATGAAATTATATATAACGATTGGTACGATAAAAGCTATATTGAGAAAAATGCTTATGGCTTCGATCAGTTAAAGGAACATGTTAGGGATTTTACGCCTGAATGGGCATATGGTATTACAACCATTGATCCTGAACAGATTCGTCGTACTGCAAAAGAAATGAGTAATGCCTCACCTGCCGTTATTGTTCATCCCGGCAGACATGTAACATGGTATGGTGATGATACGCAAAGAATTCGCGCCATTGCTATTTTAAATGCTTTGCTTGGTTCGTATGGGCGTAGGGGAGGATTCTATAGATCTGAATCAGGTGAAATGGCAGAATATCCACATCCTCCTTTTCCAATACCGAAGAAAAAATGGAAAGAAGTTTTAAAAGGTCAGTATCCTTTAGCTGATATGGCTTTGGCAAATACAATGGTTGATTATTCGATCCCTTCTAAAAGTAGGGATTTTCAGTATCGTGGATGGATTGTGAATGGAAGTAACTTGATTACTACTATGCCTGATGGGAAAAAGACCCTCGAAGCAATTCAAAATCTGGAACTTCTTGTTGCAATTGATACCATGCCAATGGAAATTTGTGGCTGGGCCGATATTGTATTGCCTGAATGCACTTATTTGGAAAGGTATGATGCGTTAAGAAATGACCCTCATCGTGAACCGAATTTTGCATTGCGTATGCCGGCAGTTGAACCTAAATATAATTCAAAACCTGCCTGGTGGATGACAAAAAAGTTGGCTGATAAAATGGGATTGGGAAATTATTTTACATGGAAAAATATTGAAGAATTTCTTGACTTCAAATTGAAAAAAGCTGGATCATCACTCGAAGAAATGCAAAAAATCGGGGTAAAGAAGTTTGAGCGTCAAACGGGTAACTTGTTTTTTGATGATCTGGAAACTCCGGAGTTTTCAACTAATTCAGGAAAAATAGAATTATATTCATCTGCCCTTGAACAAGCCGGATTCGATCCGATGCCCAAATATACCGCCCACGAAGAAGTTCCTGATGGATTTTATAGATTAATTTATGGTCGTGCTCCGATGCACACATTCAGTCGTACAGCAAATAATCCGAATTTGACTGATTTAATGCGCGAAAATAATATTTGGATAAATCCTATGATTGCAAAGCTTTGGGGTTTAAAAAATGAGCAATATATCTGGCTGAAAAATCAGGATGGTGTGACGTCATCATTTTCAATAAAAGTTAGAATTACAGAACGTATTCGCTGGGATTCAGTATATATGGTTCATGGCTTTGGTCATACAGATAAGCGTCTTACCCGTGCATATGGACATGGTGCAAGTGATTCTGAAATGATAACAAAAGTACATATTGATCCAATAATGGGAGGCACAGGAATGCGGGGTAATTTTGTGACATTTCTTACTACAGATCCAAAAATAGTTACAGTTTAAATTTAATGTTGAAGGGGTAAGTTTATGAGGTTTGCAATGGCTATTGATACTAAAAAATGTGTGGGCTGTAATGATTGTGTTGTTGCATGTCAGGTCGAAAATAGTGTCCCTCTTGGTTATTGCCGCGATTGGGTTGTTGAAACACTGGATGGTACTTATCCGCAATTGGAGATTGAATACCGCTCGGAACGATGTAATCATTGCTCGAATTCTCCTTGTGTGAGATGTTGCCCTACAGGTGCAAGTCATTATGATGATGGGGGTATTGTTTTGGTAGATAAAAATAAATGTATCGGGTGTGGAGCTTGTATCGCTTCATGTCCTTATGATGCACGTTACTCTCATCCGGATGGATATGTTGATAAATGTACTTTTTGTTTGCATAGAATTAATGAAGGATTAAAACCTGCTTGTGTTGCCGTTTGTCCAACTAAATGTTTGTATTTTGGCGATAAGGATGATCCAAGAAGTGAGATTTCACAGATTATTAAAACAAGAAAATATAAAAAATTAATCGAAGAAGCAGGTACAGGTCCGAATCTGTATTTTTTGATCTAATATACCAATAATGAAAGAAGAAATAATCATAAGTGGAAGGCATAATCCTTTTATAGATCCGCATTTACAGATATGGAGTTGGGAAATTCCTTCTTACCTTTTTTTAGGGGGACTTGCAGCCGGAATATTGATTTTTGCAGCAATTTTTACAATCAGAGGTAAAACAGAAAACTATCCTACTGTTATAAAATATGCACCTTTATTAGTGCCAATTTTATTAATTATTGGATTATCGGCATTGCTTTTAGATTTACGTCATAAACTGTATTTTTGGAGACTTTATACTACTATTCGTTTGCAATCGCCTATGTCGTGGGGCGCCTGGACGTTGATGGTTGTGACACCTATCTCTGTAATTTGGGCTGCTATTCATTTGAAACTTTCGTTTCCAAGATTTAACTGGAACAATTATTTCATTAGAACATTTTTTAAATATGTATTTACTGAAAATAAAGATGGCGGATTAACAAACTGGAACTGGAAATATAATTTTTTAAAAATTGGTGAAACATTTTTTATAAAAAATATAAAAATAACCTCATGGGTTATGCTTGTGTATGCTATATTACTGGGCGTTTATACGGGTATTTTATTATCTGCATTCAATGCCCGACCTTTATGGAACACATCTATTTTAGGCCCTTTGTTTCTTGTTTCAGGGATTTCGGCAGGAGCAGCAGTGATAATGCTTATGAGCAAATCTGAAGAAGAGCGGAAATTATTTCGAACAATTGACCTTCTTGTGGTAGGCGTTGAATTATTTTTGATTACCCATATGTTTATGGGATTTCTTGCAAGCACACAAGCCCAAATTGATGCTGCTTCCCTGTTTCTTGGTGGATCTTATACAATGGTTTTTTGGATATTTGTAGTCTTTTTAGGGTTATTGTTACCTGCATTTCTTGAAATCCTTGAATTAAGAGGGAAACATATTCCTGCATTTATTCCTCCATTATTGATTTTAATTGGGGGGATTTTCCTGCGGTTTGTAATTGTTTATGCTGGTCAAGCGAGTCGCTATTTATATTAAAAATTAGTTAAATTAAAAAGATAATGTGATGGAAACACAGAAAGCTACGATAATAAAAACAAGTTACATGAATCCATATTTGGGTGGCGTGTTACTCGGAATTGTTTTGTTAAGTGCTTACTTTTTTGCTGGCGAAGGTCTCGGATCGAGTGGTGCATTTAAAACGGGAATTGCTGCAACTATAGGCGTTGTAGCCCCGGCACATGCAGTAAATAATAAATTTTTCAATAAAGTAAATACAGACAGAAAAGAGAATCCAAAAAAATATTGGCTGGTGTTTGAAGTATTAGGAGTTTTAGTTGGAGGTTTTATCTCTGGTGCAATTTCAGGAAGACTCAAATTAAAAGTAGAACATTCACCTAAAATTACTTCAAAGCGCAGACTGATTTTTGCTCTGTTAGGCGGAATCCTTTTTGGATTGGGATCGCAGTTCGGAAGAGGCTGTACCAGTGGTGCTGCATTGTCTGGAATGGCAGTAATATCTGTTGCAGGGTTTTTAACAATGCTGGCTATTTTTGGAACAGGCTATGCTGTGGCATATTTGTTTAGAAAAAACTGGATTTAAATGTATAATAAAAGTTGAAAAAATAGATAATACGCAATAAGCAATAGGTAAAGGGATCATGCTGATTGCTAATTGCTAATTGTAAATCATAAATCATAAATAAAACAGTATGGGACCTTTAGTAGAAAATGGATTTATTTCAGATAATACAAATCTTCTTATTGCTTTTTTTATTGGAACAGGCTTTGGTTTTGTCCTTGAAAAAAGTGGATTCTCATCAAGCAGAAAATTGGCTGGTGTGTTTTATGGTTACGATATGACTGTTATGAAAGTGTTTTTCACAGCTGCAATTACAGCTATGCTTGGACTTTTATTTTTTAGTCTTTTCGGGTGGATTGATTTGAGTGGAATATTTGTTAATCCTACATATCTTTGGTCTGCAATAATTGGAGGAGTGATTATGGGTGTCGGATTTGTCATGGGTGGGTACTGTCCTGGAACCAGTGTTTGCGCCGCTTCTATAGGTAAATTAGATGCAATGATTTTTATTGTGGGATTATTTATTGGTGTTTTTATTTTCGGCGAAGGTTTCCCAATGTGGGAAGACATATATACAGCAAAATTTTTAGGCCCATTAAAAGTTTCTGATTTACTCGGATGGTCTGATGGCGTCTTCGCATTTGTTCTAATATTGCTTGCTTTAGGTATGTTTGTTTTCGCTGAATGGTTAGAAAAAAGAGTTAAAAAAGTTGAATATTAATTTTGATATATATGAAAGCGTTATTTCGATTAGCAATAGGATTTATGATTCCCGGAATCATCATTGCATTTGTTCCGAAAACCACAATTAAACCGTATAAGTTATCCCCTGAACAACTTCTAACTCATGTGAAATCTGGCACACAGTATATTTCTCCCGATGAAATAGCTGATAAAATAATTAAAAAAGATCCCTCTTATCAGCTAATTGATGTGAGATCACCTAAAGATTTTGTGAAATTTAGTCTTCCCGGATCAATAAATATTCCGTTGCAACAGATTTTGTTTGACAAACATGTTGAAATATTTGAGCAGGAGGCAAAAATAAACGTACTATATTCAAATGGGAATAGTGAAGCTATTGAAGCATGGATGCTTCTTCAACAAATGGGGAAGCAAAATGTGTATGTGTTAGAAGGCGGATTGAATTATTGGGCTGAAACAATTATGAATCCGCATGCTCCTAAGCAGAATGCGCCTAATGATGAAATTGCAAAATATAATTTTAGAAAAGCTGCGAATATGGCTCTTGGGGGGGGGAGCCTTGCTGCGTCAGATCAAAGTTCAGTATCTAAGCCGGAACCTGTAAAAGCAGTGGGAGTAAAAAAGAAAAAAGGTGCATCAGGTGGATGTTAATTAAATAAATAAAAACATGAATAAAAAAGTAGCTATACCAACAAGAAACGGGCAAGTAGATGATCATTTTGGCCATTGTGAATATTACACAATATACACACTTGATTCAGGAAAAGTATCTCACGAAGAAATTTTTAAAGCACCTGAAGGATGTGGCTGTAAATCAAATATAGCACCAGTATTGGCAGAAAAAGGAGTAAAAGTGATGTTAGCCGGGAACATGGGAATGGGTGCATTAAATGTTCTTAATGATAGCGGAATCGAAGTGTTTCGTGGTTGCAGCGGAGAGGTTAAAAATGTGATAACCGGTTACCTTGAAGGCAATATTTCTGATAGTGGAATAGGTTGCCATAGTCATGATCAGGGCTGCAATCATCAGTAACAAAATTATGGAAAACCATTTTGACAACGTTGCCCGTGATTGGGATAAACAATCAATCCATATTCAAAGAACCGAAGCTATTGCTAATGCATTGCGTGAAGAACTTCAAAAAAAGAAAATTAATCATGCACTTGAATTTGGTGCCGGAACAGGTTTGCTAAGTTTTGCCCTGCAAGATTTTTTTTCAGAAATCATCCTTATGGATAGTTCCGCAGAAATGATTTTGGCAACAAAAGATAAAATTGCCGGTAGTGGATTAACGCATTTGCACCCCATACAATTTGATCTGGAATTAAACAATTATTCAGTAAAAACATTTGATATTATTTTTTCTCAAATGGCATTGCATCATGTTAATGATATCGAAAAAATAATTGCGAAATTTTATAATTTATTGAATGCTGGTGGAAAGTTGGCAATCGCAGATTTATACAAAGAAAATGGAACATTTCACGAAAAAAAAATGAAGGTGCATTACGGTTTTGACCCAGAGGAATTGAAAGCAATTTTAATAAAATATGGTTTTCGTTTTGTGATTTCCAGACAGTGTTTTGTGATTGAAAGAAAAGTGGATAATGAAGCCACTAAAAGTTTTCCGGTATTTTTATTGACCTGTGAAAAATAACCTGTGGGTGTTTAAACAAATACCTGTAATTGATTCTGCCAACTGTATCAGATGTGAAAAATGTATCAGGGCATGTCCAAAAAATGTAATCAGATATACCCCTAATGCAGTATGCTATAAATGTGTAAAATATTGTTTTTCGATAAAAGTTTCCTGCAATCTAGACGATTTTATATTTTGTTACGAACAGTGTTACTCTTGTGGACTTTGCATTACTTCTTGTAAAAATTATGCAATTATTTGGTCAGATTTTAATAAACAAACAAGTTTATTTAGATAAAATATTCTTGTGTTTTATTATTTTTGATTTTTTATGATCCAAATTACGAAAAATATTTTTCAATTTTATTATCATGGAATCAAATCTATGACGCTAGGGAAAAGACTATGGCTAATCATTATCATTAAATTGATTTTGATTTTTTTTGTCCTAAAGCTCTTCTTCTTTCCGGATTTTTTGAAATCAAATTTTAAAACCGATATGCAACGAAGTAATTATGTAATCGAACAATTAGTAAAACAGAAATAAAATATGGAACATGTTGATTTTTCACTTGTAGATTGGTCGCGTGCGCAGTTTGCTCTTACAGCGTTGTATCATTGGTTGTTTGTACCGTTAACGCTGGGATTGTCATTTATTATCGCATTTATGGAAACCATGTATGTGCGAACAGGAACCCCTGAATGGAAGCGGATTACAAAATTTTGGATGACACTTTTTGGGATTAATTTTGCCATTGGGATTGCGACTGGTATTATACTGGAATTTGAATTTGGTACAAACTGGTCAAACTATTCGTGGTTTGTTGGTGATATTTTTGGAGCACCTCTTGCTATTGAAGGCATCATGGCATTTTTTTTGGAAAGTACGTTTATTGCAATCATGTTTTTTGGATGGAATAAAGTGAATAAAAAGTTTCACTTATTTTCAACGTGGCTGGTAGCAATTGGTTCAAATCTTTCTGCACTCTGGATTTTAGTTGCCAATGCGTGGATGCAAAATCCAACAGGCATGAAATTTAATTTAGATACAGCTCGCAACGAAATGGTTGATTTTTGGGAGGTGCTATTTTCTCCGGTTGCAATGAATAAGTTCTTTCATACAGTTTTGTCAGGCTACGTATTGGCTTCAGTATTTGTGATAGGTGTTAGTGCATGGTTTTTGTTAAAAAATCGTGAACATGTTTTTGCTAAAAAAAGCATTACCGTAGCTGCCATTTTTGGCATTGCAGCGATATTGTTTACGATTATGACAGGCGATGGGTCGGCTCGAAATGTGGCAAAATATCAACCCATGAAATTTGCTGCGATGGAAAATTTATACATAGGACAGCAAAATGCACCACTTACCGCAATCGGATTTTTGCAGAAAAATCCAAATGAAGTTGATCCACAAAAGCAAGATTTTATTTATAAAATTGAAATCCCTAATATGCTTTCATACATGGCAGCTTTAAACTCAAACGCTTTTGTCCCCGGTATTTACGATTTGGTGAAAGGTAACAAAGAACATAATATTTTATCCTACAAAGAGCGCAGTGAAAAGGGTGTGATAGCTATTAAATCTTTGGCTGATTATAAAAATGCAAAATTGGCTGGAAATGATAGTCTCTCAAATATTTCACTTTTACGATTTCGTGAATATTATTCTAATTTTGGATTCGGATATTATGCAAATAGAAATGTAAACGAATTAGTTCCAAATGTTCCAATAATATTCTATTCTTTCAGAATTATGGTTGGTCTTGGATTTCATTTTTTAGCTTTATTTCTATTACTTTTAATATTTATTAAGAAAAATAAAATTGAAAAAAAACGATTTGTCTTATATACTGCTTTATGGACAATTCCATTAGCCTATATAGCATCAGAACTAGGCTGGGTGGTTGCTGAAGTAGGTCGTCAACCTTGGGTTATTCAAGATATATTGCCAACTATAGCTGCTGTTTCACAAATTAAATCAAGTTCTGTTCAAATCACATTCTGGCTCTTTTTCGTAATTTTTACCGGTTTGTTAATTGCGGAGATAAAAATCATGACTTCGCAAATAAAAAAAGGTCCGGAGAATGAAATCTCTCAAAGTATTAAACCATAAAAAATATTGAATTATGTTTGACTCATTTTCATATATAACATTGCAACAATACTGGTGGATTATTGTTTCACTACTGGGTGCAATTCTTGTTTTTCTTATGTTCGTTCAGGGAGGTCAAACGCTTATTTATACGTTGGGAAAGACCGAAGATGAACGTACAATTTTAATTAATCTGCTGGGCAGAAAATGGGAGCTGACATTTACCACTTTAGTGACTTTTGGCGGTGCGTTTTTTGCTTCATTCCCATTGTTCTATTCCACAAGTTTTGGTGGTGCGTATTGGGTTTGGATGCTTATTCTTATTGCATTTGTTGTTCAGGCTGTTTCCTATGAATATCGCAAAAAGTCCAATAATTTATTTGGGAAACGAACTTACGAAACTTTATTATTTGTAAATGGTTTACTTGCTACAATCCTTATTGGAACAGCCGTTGCAACTTTTTTTACAGGTTCTGAATTTTCCATTGATAAAATGAATATAACAAAATTAACAGGCGATAAAATGCCAATAATATCAGAGTGGACTGGTGCTGTACATGGCCTGGAAGCTGTTTTAAATTTACATAATCTTATGTTGGGCTTTACAGTTTTCTTTTTAGCTCGTGTGTTGGCATTGCTATATTTTATGAATAGAATCAGGAGTGCTGAAATCATGGAACGAGTCAAAAAACAATTGCTTTTTAATGCAATTCCGTTTGTGGTTTTCTTTCTAACATTCACTATTTGGCTAATGATTTCTAAAGGTTTTGCCGTAAATCCTGTAACAAAAGAAGTTTTTATGGAACCATTCAAATATTTTCATAATCTGATTCAGATGCCTTTTGTTGCCGTGCTATTTGTGTTTGGTGTTGCTATGGTTTTAGTAGGGATAATTCGACCACTTACCTGTTTTGTTAAGTGTGGTACAAAAGGAATCTGGCTTACTGGTTTTGGAACCGTTTTTACTGTGTTTTCATTGTTTTTATTGGCTGGATTTAATAATACTGCTTATTATCCTTCAACATATAATTTGCAACATTCTTTAACAATTGAAAATAGTTCTTCAAGCTATTACACACTTACTGCTATGAGCTATGTTTCATTGCTCGTCCCTTTTGTGATTGCTTATGTTTGGTATGCGTGGCGATCTATTGATAATAAGAAAATTGATATGGAGGAAATCAATGCAGAATCACATGTCTATTAAAGTTGTGATGTTATTAAAATATTTAAATATCAATGTTTTCTTGCTGTCTATTCGAAATATTTGCAGATTTTTTTTGATGATTGTATTTTTTGCATTATTTATACCATTCAGCATATTTGACATAGCTGTTGGCAATCCGTTCAATTTGACCCTGTATCAATTCCAGACTGATAGATTTTATTTTTTTTGCAGGTGTACCTGCATAAATGCTTTCGGGTTCAAGCACAGAATTTTCAAGTACCACTGATCCTGCAGCAATAATTGTATTGCTTTCAACCAATGCATTGTCCATGATAATTGCTCCCATTCCAATAAGTACGTTATCTTTAATAGTACAGCCATGAACAACAGCATTATGCGCAATAGCAACATTATTTCCAATGTTTGTGGGCGATTTTAAATAGGTGCAATGTACCACGGCGCAGTCTTGAATATTTACACGGTTGCCCATCCGGATGTTATTTACATCGCCTCTAACAACGGCATTGAACCATACACTGCATTCGTTGCCCATGATTACGTCTCCTATGATTGTTGCATTTGGTGCAAGAAAACAATTATGACCAAATTGAGGAGTAAATCCCCTTAATGGAATAATTAATGACATCGTATATTTTTTTACAAAAATATAAAATCCTTGCTCAATTGTTAAAAATTGTGTATTTTTGAGTTTTCCCGAATTATTTTAGTAAAATCTGAACAACAATATTTGAAAAAAACTTTACTATGAATTGCATTATTGTAGATGATGATAAATCTTCAAGAAGGATACTTGAAGAATATATCGCTAAAACAAGTGGACTTAAGCTTCTTAATGCTTATCCAAATGCTATTGAGGCAATCAATGCTTTTAAAATTAGCAATGAAATAGAATTGATTTTTTTAGATGTTGAAATGCCTGAAATGTCTGGTCTTGATTTTTTAAGGACAATTAATAATCCCCCTCAGGTAATTATTGTATCAGCAAAAGAATCATATGCTCTTGATGCATTTGAATTTGATGTTACAGATTATTTGTTGAAACCTATTTCTTATTCAAGGTTTTTTAAGGCGGTCAATAAAGTGGTGGAGCGACAGAAAAAAACTGATCAGAAAGCACCCGTTGAAAAACATGAAGACGAAATTTTTATAAAAAAAAGAACCAGTCTGTTTCGAATTAAATATGACGATATTTTATGGATTGAAGCACTGGAAAATTATATTAAAATCAACACATTCCATACAAGTTACACAATCCATTTTACGCTTAAAAATATTTATGAAAAACTTCCTTCCGTTATGTTTAAAAGGGTTCATAGGTCGTTTATTGTAAATATTCATAAAATAAATTACATCGAAGATAATAATATCATTATGCACACTGAAGAGGAAAAAATGGTGATCCCTGTTGGAAAATCATTTAAAGTGAAGCTGCTTGAAGATATTAATTTGATGACCAAATAAAAAAAGTTTTATATAATCATAAATGAAGACATAAGATCATACTTGTGTCTTTTTGTTTAAATATATATGATAAACCAGCGCAGTTTGTTTTTACAGCATTTGGCACAAACCTCCGATTTTCCCGTTATGCTAGAAGTCGAAAAAGCACAAGGAGCCCATATTTATGATACGTTGGGGAAGGATTACATTGATCTTATTTCAGGGATTTCGGTGAGCAACATTGGACATTGCCATCCAAAAGTGGTAAAAGCGGTTCAGGAGCAAGCAGCTAAATACATGCACGTGATGGTATATGGTGAATTTATTCAGTCACCACAAGTGCAATTTGCTCAAGCTCTTACTGAAATATTGCCGGTATCGTTGAACTCTGTGTTTCTTGTTAATTCAGGTAGTGAAGCTGTTGAAGGGGCACTTAAACTTGCAAAAAGATGCACGGGAAGATATGAAATTATTGCATGTCAAAATGCCTATCATGGCAGTACTCATGGGGCTTTGAGTGTTATGGGAAATGAAGCAATGAAACAATCTTTTCGCCCTTTGTTGCCCACAATTACATTTATTAGATTTAATGATTTTTCTGATTTGAATTTGATATCTTCAAAAACGGCATGTGTTATTGTTGAACCCATTCAGGGTGAGGCTGGTGTGATATTACCCAATCAAAATTATCTAAAAGAACTTCGTGAAAAATGCAACCAAACAGGCACATTGTTGATTTTCGATGAGATTCAAACTGGCTTTGGACGCACTGGTCATATGTTTGCGTTTGAAAAATATAACGTAATACCCGATATTTTACTATGTGCAAAAGGAATAGCCGGTGGCATGCCATTAGGCGTTTTTGTCGCAGATAAAAATTTAATGGATTGTTTCAAAACAAATCCTGTTTTAGGTCATATTACAACTTTTGGCGGACATCCTGTCTCATGCGCAGCTGCGCTTGCAAATTTACAGGTGATAATAGATGAAAAATTGGTACAGGCCGTATCTGCTAAAGAAGCCATTTTTAGAAGCCTTTTAATACATCCTTCAATTAAAGAAATAAGAGGAACAGGGCTGTTATTAGCAATTCAATTGCAGGATTTTAATCAAGTGCAAAAAGTAATTTCTTATGCAAATAAAAATGGCGTAATTACCGATTGGTTTCTTTTTTGCGATAGTGCTTTAAGAATTTCCCCACCATTGATAATTTCAGAAAGTGAAATTCACCAAGCATGTAGCGTAATCGTTGATGCAATAGCATTTTCATATAAATCGAAAAACTAATGAGGTGAATTATTTAAATCGTCTTGCGAATGCAAATTTGTTTTTGCGTCATCTTTTATTTTTCTCTTATAGAACAAGAGTCCACCTATCATCATTCCGTAAATAGTGGAAATCCAAGGATTCGATGAAATGGCACAACTTCCAGAGCTACAGCCAACAAAACGATAAAATAAAAATCCGCCTATGCTGCCCATTACAAGACCAATAATTAGTCGTATTGTAAAGAAATTTTTTATTTTGCTTTTTAAATCCATAAATTTACATCAATATTAGTGGTTACAATAAAACCCATTTCATTACAAAGATAGAAATTTATATTCAAATATACAGATAATTACATATGATTATTCTCAGGCTAGTTAAAATCTCTTATTTTTTATTTTTTATTAATCTCGTTTTTTTCTCATCATCTTTTGCTCAAATGTCAGAAACAATGGGTGTTGAAAAGGATAGTTTGAAAACATTATTCAATCAGTTAGCTATTAGTAAAACAGATTCTGTGCGAGAAGTTGTGAATAAAAAAATTTATCGGATCATGAATCAGGCGTTGCAGAATGAAAAGGATTATTCGTTTTTCGATTCAGTCTCACATTTAGGGAAATTAGAATCTACAGACAAAAATATCAGGATATACAATTGGAACCTTGTACACGAAGATGGACAGTTCGAATATTTTGCATTTCTGCTTCATTACGAAAAACAAAGTAAGACTTATAAGGTTTTTTCATTGACAGATCGCTCAAGGTTTATTGTAGATGCAAAAGAAGCAACATTAAGCCCACAAACCTGGTTTGGAGTCTTATATTATCAAATAATAGTGACGAAAAAATTTGGGAGGAAATTCTATACATTGTTAGGTTGGGATGGCTATAATGATTACAAAAATAGAAAAATCATAGATGTATTAAGCTTTACAAAAGACGGTGTACCTAAATTTGGGGCGCCAATTTTTAGTAAGGGAGATTTTGATGCAAATCGAAGGATCTTATTTGAATATGCAAATCGTGCGTCAATGACACTTACATACGATAGTGATGAAAAAATAATCGTTTTTGATAATTTATCACCAACGGATGCTTCGCTAAAAGGTCAGTTTCAGTATTATGGTCCTGATGGTTCGTATAGTGGGTTTGAGTATAAGCGAGGCAAATGGATATTTAAGCAAGGTGTAGATGCCAGAAACCCAAAAAGCAATCATAAAAAGAAGAAGAAGAAAGCTGATAAATTTTGAATTTGTCATAAGGTGCGTTGAGATTAAACCCCTTTATTCTTTTAAACATTTTTTTATGTATTCAAAATATTTTATAAGTTTGTTTTTCATATAATACAAAACAATGATTGATTTGCGTGAAAATAAAGTGTGTGTTTACCTTGTTGATGATGATGATTTTTATTTGAAAGTTTTTGAGAATAAATTTAAAACAGCTACGAAATGTGTTATTCATACATTTAATTCAGGCGAATCACTGCTTGATACGTTGCTTAAGAAACCATTATCGAAAAAGTTTACTCACATTGTGGTAATGGACTACTATCTGAAATCAATGGAGAATCAGGATGCAAAAAATGGTGTAGAGATTCTTAAAATCATTAAAGAAACAATCCCTAATGTTGAAGTGATTATGTACTCCGGTATCGAAGATGATAGTATCGTTAGTAAAGGCTTACAACTAGGAGCAGCTACATTTGTTAGAAAAAATGAGAACTCTTTTTCACGGATTCAAAATAGTATTAAAGGAATTATCAGCAAACAAAATTTAGAAACGAAACGCAATCAAAGTAAATTCACTAAACGTATATTTATAATGATTCTTATTGCTTGCATTGTAACACTTGGTCTTGTATATCTTTTTAATCCTGATCTTTTTTAATTTTTTATCTATGAAATAGCCATGAGATAAATTAAATCACAACAACCAAAATGATTATATCATGGCGTATTCCATCTGACCTTAATAAAAAAATATATATATAAACAGATGAAAACAAAATTGTTAGAATTACTATTTACTTTTATTTTAGTAGGACAGAGCATTTTTGCCTGCACAAATTTTATTATCACAAAAGGAGCCACAACTGATGGATCCTGCATGATTTCGTATGCCGCTGATTCTCATTCTTTATATGGTGAATTGTATTATAGACCGGCAAAGGATTATTCGGTAGGGACAATGCTCGAGATATATGAGTGGGATACAGGTAAATTACTTGGGAAAATCCCACAAGTGCCTCATACATTTTCTGTGGTTGGAAACATGAACGAAAATCAGGTGGCAATTGGTGAGACAACTTTTGGTGGAAGAGTGGAATTGGTTGATACAACAGCAATCATGGATTATGGAAATCTTATCTATATTGCTTTACAGCGTGCAAAAACTGCTAGAGATGCAATAAAAATAATGGTGGAATTAGTTGCCCAGTATGGCTATTATAGCGAAGGAGAGTCTTTTTCAATTTGCGATCCGAATGAAGCGTGGATTTTTGAAATAATTAGTAAAGGACCCGATTACATTCTTATGAAAGATAAAAACAATAAAGCAGCAAAAAAGGTTGAAAGCAAAGGAGCTGTATGGGTAGCTTATAGAATCCCTGATGGTTATATTTCCGGTCATGCAAATCATGCCAGAATCACTACTTTCCCATTGGAAAATATGAAAACCTCAATATCATCAAAAAATCTTGCAAATATTTATAATGGTGCTGTTGAGGTAGTGTATGCCGCTGATATGATCTCGTTTGCACGTGATATGGGCTATTTTACAGGAAAAGATTCGATATTTAGTTTTTCTGATGTATTTGCTCCGATTTGGAATGAAAAAGGAGAATTTATTGATTATGGCGCTATTAGGTTTTGTGAATCCCGTGTATGGGCTGGGTTTAGAAAAGTAAATTCAACTATGAATCAGTATATGTCTTACCTTTTAGGAAAAAGCAAAACCCGACTACCTCTTTGGGTTAAACCAGATAAAAAACTATCCGTCAAAGATGTGATTGGTATGATGCGAGACCATTTTGAAAATACATTTTTTGATATGACAACTGATGTTGGCGCAGGACCATTCAAGTTGCCTTATAGATGGAGACCAATGGAATGGAAATATGTTGATCCTCAAACATTGGATTCTACTTTATATCTACATGAACGAGCTATATCAACGCAGCAGACAGGTTTTTCGTTTGTCGCTCAATCCCGTAGCTGGTTACCAAATCCAATCGGAGGCATCCTTTGGTTTGGAGTTGACGATACATATAGTACAGTGTATGTGCCTATGTATTGTGGAATTACCGCCGTACCTGAAAGTTATCGAGAAGGAAATGGCAGCATGACGGAATTTACTTGGAAAGCTGCATTCTGGGTATTTAACTGGGTTTCAAATTTTGCTTATTCACGATACAGTGATATGATTGTGGATATTCAAAAAGTTCAAAATGCTCTTGAGTCAGATTTTATAAAAACTGTTCCTGCTATAGATATGAAAGCTAATGCTTTGTTTGCAACGAACCCAAAAGAGGCTCTGAAAATCATTACAGACTATTCAGTCTCACAGGGAGATTTAACTACTCAACGTTGGGAGGCACTTGGTCAATACCTTTTGGTGAAATATATGGATGGAAATATTAAGTACGAAAAGGATAATAAATTTGAACTAACCGGTACACAGCATCCACTAGTAAAGCCGCCTAAACATGAAGCTTACGATGCTAGCTGGTATGAAAAAATTATTAAAGAAACAGGCGATCATTATAAAATGAAATAATTATTAATTTATTTTGTTGCTTACAAATTTTTTTTTAACTTTGCATTCCCAATATGGTTCGGTAGTTCAGTTTGGTTAGAATACATGCCTGTCACGCATGGGGTCGCGGGTTCGAGCCCCGTCCGGACCGCTTTAATTCAAGGGTTATTTTATGGAAACATAAAATAACCCTTTTTTTCAGGGGGTTACGTAAATAGTTTTTAGGCTATTTTACGATTTTATTAAATGTTTTGTGTGAAATGTTTGACAATTGTTTGACAATTTAAAAATTCACACAATGCAGAAAATATCAGTGAAAGCAATTACAAGAACCAATTTTCAAAAAAAAGATGGTTCTTTATCTGTTTGTATTCGGATTATTGCAAACAGAGAATCAAAACAAATTTCATTAAAGCATTCAATTCCCGTAAAATTCTGGGACGATAAAAATGAATGCGTAAAAAGCGGACATCCGGACGCATCGAAAATAAACCTGCTGATTGGGAGTTACAAAAAGCGGGTTAATGATATTGTTTTCGACTACAATTTAAAGAATAAACCCATATCATTAAACGATATTGAAACGGAATTGTCTGTAAAACGGACTGATTCTTTTTACGAGTTCTGGCAGAATGAGCTGGATTATTTGGGTAATATTCGTTCATCTGAAACTATGCGAACATACAGAACAGAACTCTCTTTTTATTTCTACTTTGTTTTATATCGTTTTTGCAGATAGACCTGCAACCGTCTATATATCAAAAAATAGAATCAATAATTTTTTGTTGAATTTGTTCAAAGGGTTTCTTTAATATTGATCCATGCCGACTAATAATATCACTTTCAGAAAAAGATTGAATTAAATGACAAACAACAAAAGACACATCTTTATTTTTTGGTTTGGTCAGCATATTATCAGTTAATTCAAATAGATAATCTTCATTGATTTTCTTTGTACTTAACATTACGCCATAAAATATTTCATCTACTTCAAATATTTCATCATTTGAAATTACTATTACTGAATGTGGTTTAAATATTCCTTCGGGTAATCGATAATTAACTTCTACAATCTCTCTTTGATGAACAGCCATAGTTATAGATATTTTGCAAAAGCAGGATTCTTTCGGGATAAAATAAAGTTTTTTAATTCTTCATGTTCTGCTTTTGCAGAAATTGATTTTGTGGAAATTTCTCGAATTGAAGAAATGAGAGAATCAATGTTATTGGCTAAATTATTTGCACATTTTATAAATGCTAT
Organism: Bacteroidales bacterium; assembly: GCA_036171035.1. Classification (GTDB taxonomy): domain Bacteria; phylum Bacteroidota; class Bacteroidia; order Bacteroidales; family GWF2-35-48; genus GWF2-35-48. Next base: position 12,877 of record JAVHQG010000339.1, on the reverse strand, counting down.
TTCTTTAGGATTTTTTGGCGTAATCTTCATTAAAAATTTACTTAAGAATTCTAGTTGTGATATCATCGGTAATATCTCCGAATAAATTTCTTTTGCTTCTTCAGGAGTGATTGATTCAATTTGTATAGTTAGGTTTTCAATTATTTTACTAAAACCATTTAACATACTATGATAAATAGAAATATCACTTGAGAAAGAATTCGGTTCATTTTCTAAACAAACACCTGTAAGAAAATTGATTGGTGTTTCTAATGCGTTACTTACTTTATATCCTAACATAAGGATGTATTTTGAAGATTTAAAAATTTAAATTCGATACAATAAATCAAAATATTGTATGAGTGACTGTATAATACAAAGGTACAATTTTTTTTAATCAAATTATATGCAATATAAACTAATTTATGTCATAGATAATTGTATTTATATTAAAAATAGCATTAATTTTACTCATTAGAAATAGTATAGTGTTTGACAATTGTTTGACAAAAATCGCATAAGTATTTGATAATAAGGGTTAATACGGCGTCCCGTCCTGACCGCAAATTGAAACAGAAAGCCCCTGCAAACACAAAGTTTGCAGGGGCTTTTAAATTACAGGTATAACATTAGTGCCATTTGCAAGAAAACATTATATGAGATTTCTCTAATAATACGAAAGGCTAGTAAACACTAGCCTTTTTGTAGCCCCACCCAGACTCGAACTGGAATTTAAAGTTTAGGAAACTTCCGTTCTATCCCTTGAACTATGGAGCCAGAATAGAATTGCAAAAATAGAATTTTTTAATAGACTAAAAAATCTTTGTTTTGCTTTATATCTATAAACAAAAAACCCCTGTAAGAATAATACTTGTAGGGGCTTTTTGTTTTTTATAAATTACTGAATGGTTAATTTCTTAAAATAAATATTTGTCCCGGTATTGATACGCAACATGTATATCCCTGGCGATAGATTCGAGACATTTATTGAACCACTATATTTAGCCTGATTTCTATATTCTTGTGATAAAACTTTTTTGCCATCAATGCTAAATAATTCAATCTTTATGTTCGCTGATTTTTCCGAAATTTCAATGTTCACCGTTTCTTTTGCAGGATTTGGATAAACTATTAAAACCGGATTTGGAGTTATAATACTTGCAGAAACCAAGCATGCTTGATCATTTACTCCTGGCGAACCATTTAATTGTTTCCCGTTAATTATATGTGTGGTTGTTGAAGTTGTAGCTAGCCAATTTGCTGCAAGTGCGTGGTTTGAACTTGGATCACATAATACAATTGAGTTTCCGTTGCCATTTGCAATAGGCCAGGGTGCTGCATTGCTGTATTGTATGGAATCAACTGTTGCTCCCCAGAAGGTTATTAATTTTAATAATTCACCTGTATTGCTTAATCCATTTAATGTGCTTACGTTCCATTGCAGAGCCGTGACTCCGTAATTATGCAGTATTGCTGCTGCATTTTTGGCAAACACAAGATATGCCCCGGCATTGATCATTGTGCCATTTGGTATCGTATAAGTAACGCCAGAGAAAGTATAATTACTTAGATCTACATTGTTGATGCCATAGTTAAATAACTCAAAATACTCAAGTGAATCGGCACCGGCATCGGGTGAATCATACATTATTTCTGAAAACATGATACTTGGAATTACATTTGGATCATGAAAATGAATGGCAAGATTGTTTTTCGAATAGTTACTTACTTCATTTGCATTGTTCCCACTGAATGCTGCATTATTAAATACGATGGAAAGGTTGCTGATATTATCAGCCGTAGTATGTGTGGCAGCACTTCCTGTAAGGTTGATAGTTGCTGATGTGTTACTTGTTGTAACTACATGGGCTGTTAGTCCTGATGGAACATTTGCGGAGGTGTAGTTAACACCTTCTGTTAGTACACCTATTGTTGCAAAATATTCATTTGTTAATGTGATAGTTGATGTTGTTGAAATCGTTCCATCATTGGCAACTGCCTCATTAAATATTGTATCGCTCCATGCCAAACTTTTTGCCGGTGGCACCACGCATCCAATATAAGCATCCCAACCTGATGCAGTAGTGCTTCCATCTGATTTGAATTTTAATGTTAGAGCCCCATTTCCAACGGTTGAAAATAAGGTTGCAGGAATGCTTGTTCCTGTTAATATTGCAAGTAAAGTCCCTGTAGTATCGGTTCCATTGTAAACATATAGGTTATCCCAACCGGGTTGTACATTGAACGAGGAGAATGATAATTGCACAACATTCCCTAGAGTAGCAGGCTGAATTACAAGAATCGCATGTTCATTATTTGAATAATTTCCATTTAAACTTCCTGAATCAAACAGAACAGATGAGCAGGTGGTTATTGTGTCGGTTGTCATATTAAAAGCACTTACTGCATTTATATAATTCGTCTTTATTAAGGTGCTTGGACCGGCTGCATTTGAGGCAGTAAGTGTTATGGTATATAAGCCTTCTGCACTGAATTGCACTTGTGCGTTTTGTGATGTTGCACTTGTTCCATTCATAAATGCAAATGTAGCTGGTGTAATGTCCCATTGCCACGCTGTTGGTGTATTGGCAGATGTATCTGTTATGGTTACAATTTGTGCAGTGGTTGGAGTGGTGTCATTTGCCCAAAAATAGGCTGTTGGTGGAGTTGTTGGAACTGTAACATTGATGTATCCTGTTTTTACTAATGTGTCACTTGTCGAAGCATTTGTTGCAATCAGTGTTACGGTATATGATCCTGCATTTTGAAAGGTCACTTGTGGATTTTGGCTGCTTGCTATTGATCCTGATACATAGGTAAATGTGGTTGGTGTAATACTCCAAAACCATGAGTTTGGGTTGTTCAATGATGTATCTGTTATTGTTACAACTTGTTCAACAATTGGAGTTGTATCATTTGCGTAAAATCCCGCAACAGGTGGTGGTGGCATTATGCAACTAAACTGTGCTGCCCATCCTGCATATGTACCTGAACCGTCTGACCGGAATACAAAGGTCAAACTGCCATCAGTTGCTGAAGATGTGTCAGTCGGAGGAATGGTGGTGCCTCCATATGTGCCTAATAATGGGGCTGATGTTGAGTTGCCATTAAAAATTTTAAGATAGTCATATGTGGCTGATTCCAAGTTGAAGCTAGTAAATGTAATGGATAGTTTTGCACCTGGTGTTGATGGATATACCACAAGTGTATCATTCATGTTATTCAAATATGAACCTGTTGATCCTCCATAGTCATAAAATATTGAACTACAAGTAGAAATAACAGAATCTCCCATATGAATTTCATTTGCAACATTTATATATTCAATTTTAGTAGCCGTGTCTGACCCAATAATGTTTGCTGCGATTAGTTGAACAGTGTAGAGACCGGCAGCAGAGAAATGAACTTTTGGATTTTGTGCTGTTGAGCTTGTGCCGTTTACATACGTATATGTTGTAGGCATTATAGACCAACTCCACGAGGATGGTAGATTTGTCGAAGAATCAGCTAATGAAACTATTTGATAGGTTGTAACCGTAGTGTCATTTGCGGCAAAATCAGCAATCGGAGCAAGGGTAGGGGTAACAACATGAATGTAATTGATTTTTATTAATGAATCAATTCCCATTACATTTGCGACCTTTAACTGCAAGGTGTAATCTCCTGCTGCTGTAAATTGAACTTGTGGATTCTGCGTGTTGGCAGTTGATCCGCTCACATAGCTAAAGGTGGTTGGATTGATTTCCCAAACCCAGCTTGTTGGTCCGTAAAGACTTTCGTCAATAAGGTGAATGGTTTGCTGCACAACTGCTGTTGTATCGTCTGCATGGAAGTTTGCTGTTGGTGGTGGTTGTGGCACACATGTTAATTCTGCCGCCCAACCACTTCCGGTTGTGCTTACGTCTGATTTAAAGTGAAATGTTAAGCTTCCATCATTAGCTGTTGATGTAATATCTGACGGTATAGCTGTTCCCATATATGTTCCAATAAATGGCGCATTCACAGAGTTCCCATTATATACACTTAATGAATCATAATTCAACTCTGTATTGAAGCCTGTAAAGTGAACACTTACCCTGTTTGTTGCTGTTGTTGGATGCACGGTAAAGGTGTAATCTTCATTATTTAGATATGCTAATGATGGTCCTTCTGAATCATAAAACATTGCATTACAGGTGATAACGGTGTCGTTAGTTATGTTAAATGCCGGAGCAACATTGATATAGTCAATTTTAGTTAATGAGTCGGAACCTAAACTGTTTGTTGCAACCAATTTTATCGTATAAAGTCCCGAAGCGGTAAATTGTACTTGTGGATTTTCTGTGGTTGCATTTGTTGCATTTACATAAGTAAAAGTGCTAGGCGTAATGATCCAATTAAATGAGGTAGGTGAATTGATAGATGTATCAATAAGCGAAACAGTTTGATTTGTGAACGGAACTAAATTGTCGGCATAAAAATATGCCGTAGGGTGATTTGTAGGCAATGTTACATGTATGTAGCTTGTTTTTAGAATACTATCTATTCCGGCTATATTTCCTGCATTAAGTTGAACGGAATAATATCCTTCAGCAGTGAATTTTACTTGTGGATTTTGCGTAGAACTTGTTGTGCTATTTATGTATGTGAATGTAGAAGGGGTTATTGTCCAGTACCAATTTGATGGATAATTTACACTTAAGTCAGTAAAATATACTATCTGATCTACAACAGGGGTTGTGTCATTCACTGTGAATTCTGCATCAGGAATGGATGGTAGAATAATATTAATAAGGTAGTCTTCTGTAATTCCTGATCCGAAGTTTGAACAGGCATCAGTTGCCCCATTTGTATTCCCGTATCCTCTTGATCTAACTCTCATGCCTGTTATTCCGGTTAAAGCGGTGTTTGGAATGGTGAAATTTGCTGTAGCTGCAATATTTGCTGTAGAGGTGGTTGCAACTTGTGTCCATTCTGTTGCATCAAATGTACCACTATGATCGTAGTCAATCCAAAGGGATATTATATCTGAATTACTTGTTGTTACATTGATCGTGTTGGTTATTCCGATAGCAATATTTCCTGTATTGCTCCCTGATGGCGCATAGGATGCGTATGTGTTTGTATTTGCTGTTGAGCAGGTATGAATGGAATTATTTAAACTTGATGGTGAAATGGTAACATTTGTAATATCACCGGGGCAAGCTCCGCCTCCACCTAAATTTGTGTTGCAGTATGTAGGTAGTACTGAAATATAATTCGTTGACAGTGCAGTGTCTGATCCTGCTGCATTCGATGCAATCATTTGAATCGTGTAAACTCCTTGATTTGTAAATTGTACATTCGGATTTTGTACTGTTGAATCTGAACCTGTTACATAGGTAAAAGTATTAGGCATTATTGCCCAATGCCAAGCAGTTGGAGTGTTTAATGATGTGTCTGTTAGTGTAACAGATTGTCCGGTTGTAACAGCCAGTGCGCTTGCAGTGAATCCGGCGACTGGCGCATTTGCCGGCATCGTTACATGAATGTATAACAATTTGGTAATACTATCGCTACCTGAAAGATTTGTAACTTTGAGTTTTACCTCATAATCGCTAACAGCAGAAAATTTTATGTGTGGATTTTGACTCGTTGCTGTTGTAGCATTTGCAAAAATAAATGTGCTTGGTGTAATTGTCCATGCCCATGAACTCGGATAATTTGCTGATTGATCTGTAAAAGTGACAATTTGATCAATAATAGGCGTAGTGTTGTTTGCCGTAAAATTAGCTATTGGCGTAATGGGTGCCGCAATACTTAATGTATAATCTTCTGTTTCTCCATAACTGTATGTACCGCAAGGTAGGGTTGTGGTGTTTGATCCGCTCTCACGCAACACAATCCTCATTTTTACATTACCAACATAGGCATTTGTGGGAATCGTGATATTGCCGGTAACGGTGTTTCCTCCCATTGTTGATGCTGTTTGGGCTTGGAAGGCTGTTTCTGATGCTGTATCAAGAATACCATCATTGTTATAATCAATAAATACTTTTGCATAGCAATTGTAAAATGTTGAGGATGAATTTATTTGTGTGATTGAAATAGGATAGCTTGCTCCTAAAACAACATTACCCGTTATGTTTGAGAAGTTTGTATATAGGTTAACAGATGTAGCATTTGATAGTGCAGGGGTTCCTGTTCCATTGTTGATTCCTGCAAATGTTACATTTCCAATATCATCATCGGCAGTATTTGTAGCCGTTGAACTACAATAATTTAGCGTAACCGTTATATAGTTTGTTTTTAAGGCAGTGTCAATTCCTGCAACATTTGTTGCAATTAATTGCACGGTGTAAATCCCTGCGGAAGTAAATTGAATCTGTGGATTTTGTGATGTTGCAGAAGTGCCATTAACATAAACAAAGGAGGATGGTGTTATTGTCCAAGCCCATGAGGTTGCTATGTTTGTGCTTAAATCAGTGAGTGTATCAGAAATATACGTGTTTGTGTTAACGGTGCTCGCTGAAAAATCTGCAACAGGTGCTGCTGATGGCATGGTTACATTAACATAATCTGTTTTGGTAAGGCTGTCTGCTCCGGATGCATTAATTACTTTTAGCTTTATCGTGTATAACCCTGCTGCAGTAAATTGCATTTTTGGGTTTTGAGTTGTTGCATTGGTGCCGCTCACATACACCATCGTTGCAGGTGTAACTGTCCATTGCCATGCAGATGGGTAATTGTGGCTGGTGTCGGTTAATGCAACCGTCTGATTTATAATAGGTGCTAAATTATTTGATGTAAAATATGCACTAGGAGCAGGAGGAGCGGCAATTGTTAGTAAATAATCTTCTGTCTCTCCGTAACTATATGTTCCACAAGCTGGTGCAACATCAAATTCATCAAGAACCACCCTCATGCGTGTTGTCCCAAAATACGAATTGACAGGAATTGTAACATTTCCTGTAACTATAGTTGTGTTTGAGGAGGTTGTTGCAGTAAATAATTTTTCAGTAGCATCAAAAAATCCGTTGTGGTTAATATCAAAATATACATTCACAAGACATCCATAAACGGTAGTCCCTGAGTTGATTTGAGATATTGAGATTGGATATGTCCCTCCGGCTACTACTTGTGCCGGTGCTATTGCTGTATAGTCTGTATATAGGTTTATTGATGTAGTATTGCCCGTAATTGGTGTGGCTACTCCATTGTTGATCCCTGCAAAAGTTACATTTCCAATATCATCATCAGCAGTATTTGTTGCTGTTGAACTGCAATAATTTATCGAATTGCCTGTTGTAAATGACCAGATAGAGCAGCCTGTTGCTAGTCCATAAGTGTTTTTTGGTGCTATTTTCCAGTAGTATGTTTTATTTGCTAATAGTAATGATTGTGGGGTATATGTTGTACTGGTGATGTTGCCAAAAAATGCAGGATTTGCAATCGTATCAAAATATGCATCATAGCTTGTAGCATTTGGAGCTGTATTCCATGAAAAAACTGGATTTAAAAATTCATTGATAGCCCCATTAATAGGTGTTATCGGAGTAGTGCAAGCAGGAGGTAATGCACGATCAAAGATGTTAACATTGTCAAGATAAATATTATTACCAACCTGGCTATGTGCAAGAAATCCGATATAAATACTTTGTCCAATGTAGGGTGTGAGGTTTACGGTATCTGTTCTCCATCCGTTTGTGATACTATATCTTTGATGAATTGTGCCAATGGTTGTCCAGGTAGTCCCATTAGTTGACATCTGAACATATATCCCCTCATTTGTGTTGGCTGAGTATGCATTATTGTGGTACATGCTAAATGTGAGTAGTGGTTCAGTCATTCCACTAACTACCAGTGGAACACTAGTTGATAAACGGGATTCTGTTCCCGTGGAAGCTGCTGAAGCATTGAATTTTGCCATGTGTGTTCCATTAATAGGACTACATGTTGGGATTGTGCCTACAGTAACCCATGTCCAGTCTGGTGCTGTGATTCCGGTTGTTACAACCGTTTCGAGCCAGCAAGTTGGAGGAACAGAGGTTTCAAAACTTTCGGTAATGGGGAAAGTTGTGAAATTATTACAAAGTGTTGTTGCATTAGCTGTTATACCACCTGAATACGCATTGCTGTTTAATGACCACGCTTTATAGTAATATGTTGTATTAGCGGTTAAGCCTGTGTGATTTGTCAAGCCTGCTACAAGTCCTTTATAGAGAACTGTCCCTCCTCCGGTTATACTTGACCCGTTTGTGTAAAATCCGCTTGGTGTCCCAAAAGCATTTGATGTGTTCCATGCAATTAGAATACTATCATTCTGTCCGTTAGCTGTTGCAGTAAGATTGATTTGAGATGCGCTAAATCCGGTTGCCATAAATGTTGTGGGATCCGCAATTAATGTTGAGGTGTTTCCAAGTAATGGCTTCACAATATTGTATAAAGGACCACCTATACAATTTTTGTTAGTGGAATAAATGTAAAAATAATATGGAGTTGAGGCAGTTAACCCCGAAACAATAAAAGTGTTTGTTGTAGTATATCCTAAAATAGTCCCATTTCCAAGCGTTGTACCTACAGTATAAGTTGTGTTATTTACAGGAGCTTGTGATAATGAGCTACTTGTTGAATAAATAATCAAATAGCTATCAGCATCGGGAACAAGTGTATATGTTCCTGATATTGTTGTGGATGTAGGCGTAAGAACCAAATCGGCAGGTCCATTTGACGGCACGGCACAAGCAACAGTTGGCATAAAAGTTAATTGAATATTTGGTCTATAAGAATTTACAGTAGTATTGCCTGTAGAAGGGGTATTGTCACCTGAAAGATATGCGTGCTGATTTGTTGCTGTTGTATAATTAAAGTATGCGTAAGGAGAAATTCCCGAACCTCCATAATTAGTTTCGCAAAGAACCATTAAATTATCAGCAGAATAATTATAATCAGTAATATTAATGGTGTGCCAACCGATAATTGAAAATTGTTCCGTTGCGTCATAAACTAATGTGGCAGAAGCAATTAAGCTTGCCCACGTAGAACTTGTTATGGTTGAAGCAGTTGTGGTAGTCAAATAAATTTTTGTTGGAACACTTGTCAGTTGAGATGCTGAAACATCCCATGCTAAATGTGTAATGTTTCCAAATTGAGTTGCTTCAGTACTAGTGTATATTGAGGCTGACCTTTCAAAACCATAAAAATAACCAAATGGTTGTCTTTGATTTGCAGTACCTGTTCCAATTGTTACTGTTGTTTGGGCAAATAGTGTCCCTGACAGTAAAAAAATTAACAGGATCACAGTGCTAATTTTGCACGAAAATTTGTACATTTTACTCATAGTTTTAAAATTTAATGGTGAACAAATTTGAATACACTTATTTTAATTTAGATTCTTAAGTAAACTAAACAAAAGTATAATTTTTTTTTGATTATCTTTATTGGATTTTTTAAAATTATTGGATTGACTCATTTAAACAAAAGAAAATATGAGGATGCTTTCAGTATTAATAATTGGACTATTTATTTTGCAAAATAGTAATGCTCAAAATAAGGCTCATGGAGATTCTCTAGATGTTCTTAACTATAAAATCAATCTCAATATTATTGATTTTACCAATCAGCAAATATCAGGGAACACCGAATTAACAATAGCTTCAAAGATTAGTAATCTGAATGTTATTTCTCTGGATTTATTGAAACTTGTTGTTGATTCTGTGTATATAAATAGCTCAAAAACAGATGCTTTTATTTACAATGATACTTTGCTAAATATTCAAACTTCGATATTTAATCTTGGCGATACGTTTAAAACTACAATCTATTACCATGGTCATCCGGTTATTGACCCATCGGCGTGGGGAGGATTTTATTTTACAACTTCATCAGCTTACAATCTTGGTGTTGGATTTGAGGATAATCCGCATAATTATGGCAGAGTGTGGTTTCCATGTATTGATGATTTTACGGATCGTGCATTTTATGATTTTTATATCACAACAAGTAATGACCAAAAAGCAGTTTGTGGGGGTACGCTTATGTCTGTAATTGATAATGGAAACGGAACAAGCACACATCATTGGACACTTCATAACAGCATTCCTACATACCTTGCCTCTGTTGCAGTTTCTGATTATGTTGCTGTTGGTGATATCTTTCATGGAATCAATGGGAATATTCCAACTTATATTTATGCATTACCCACTGATACCACAAATGCAAGAAATTCATTTGTTAATTTGAATAGTATATTGGGCATTTTTGAAAATCGTTTTGGACCATATAGGTGGGAACGTGTAGGTTATGTAAGTGTTCCATTTAATAGTGGTGCTATGGAACATGCAACAAATATTGCATATCCAACTTATTGTCTCACAGGGAATCTTGCTTATGAGGATCTTTATGCACATGAACTGTCGCATCATTGGTTTGGCGATCTGATTACATGCTTTTCTGCCGCAGATATGTGGATTAATGAGGGTTGGGCTTCATTTTGTGAGTATGTTTATAAAGAAGATTTATATGGTACAAATGCTGCAAAAAATTATATCCGCCCGATTCATAATAAGCTTGTTCGTTATCAACATATTGAGGACAATGGGTACAGGGCAATTTATGGCATTCCACATGAATATACATACAGCAGAACTGTTTACGATAAGGGTGCAGATGTGGTTCATAGCCTTCGCAATTATTTGGGGGATTCCTTGTTTTTTTGTGCAGTAAAAGCTATGAATAACACATTTGCTTTTAAGGATATTTCAACTATCCAAATGCGTGATTTTTTATCTGCAAATACGGGGGTTGACCTTACAGATTTTTTTAATTTTTGGGTTTACTCACCGGGGTTTACGCATTTCTCAGTAGATTCAGTAAAAACCACTCCAAATGGCAATACTTTTAATGCTACAGTTTATATCCGCCAGAAATTAAAGGGTGTTACACAATTGGCTAATTCCAACAAGGTTGAGATAACTTTTTTTGATAGCAATTGGAACAGATTTACAAGTAAAGTAAGTTTTTCAGGACAATTTGGCAGTTCGGTTTGTAGCGTTCCTTTTCAACCAATTGCTGCATTTCTTGATTTGGAAGAAAAAATGGCTGATGCTACAGTCGATAATTATAAAATCATTAAAACTGCCGGTACATATGTCTATGACCAGACCTATTTCTCTGCCGTTGTAAGTGGTGTAACTGATTCTGTTTTTTTACGGGTAACACATAACTGGGTTCAGCCCGACCCATTGAAAACACCAGTTGCAGGGCTGGTTTTATCGCCAAATCGGTATTGGAAAATTGAGGGTATTTTATCTCCAGGTTTTGCTGCAAAAGGTAGGTTTAGTTATAATGGAGGAATTAGTTTGCAACAAGACCACGATTTGATTACAAATACCATTGATTCGTTAAAAATACTTTATCGTGCAAGTCCGGCTGAGGACTGGTGTTCGGTTCATTTTATCAGACAAGGGAATGCGAATATAGGCACATTAGTGGTAGATACATTAAAGCTGGGAGAATACACATTAGCTCTGTATGACTGGAATGTAAATAGTGAAAAACTAAATTCACAAGTAAATTCAGAAAAATTGGTTGTATATCCAAATCCATCAGATACTGATTTTACAATAGATTTCACAGCAAAATCGGATGTTACAATTAAAATTTTTAATGAGCAGGGAAAATTGGTTTTTGAAAAAAAATGTACACAATCTTTATCTCGAATTTACTGGCATCCCGGTAAATTAGCGAAAGGAGTTTATTTGGTTAAATTATTTGAAGAAGATAAAGTTATTGGGACATCAAAAGTAACGTACAAATAATTTTTATGCTATTTGTAGAAATAGTTGTCCTTTTTTGATTTTCTCAACTTTGCATTTTATTGAGGAAGCAGTAGTTTCAAAACATTGTGGTGTCGTTAGATACCATATTTTTCCCATCAAATCACGGACGGTGATAATTGAATAAATCTGACCTGTTTTTACATTTGGAAAAGAATAATTAAGAAGTTCAAAATCATAAGTTTTTCCAACCAAATAAAATGGATGGAAAGGTTCAATAAAAATTCTGCCCATACAGTTTATTTTATCAACCCAGCCTTTAACAGGCATTCCAACAGAATAATTGTAATCACCGTAAAGTTTTTTTGGAACCAAATAATGAACGCCTGATTTGTCTTGAAAAATAAAAAAATCAATATCTTTAATTGATAAAATTTTGGTAATTGTGAAGTCCAAAATATCTCCAATCTGTAGCTGATTCCCCTTTACAAATATGTATTGCCTATTTTGTTTCGGATATAATATCATAAAAATGATATAAAATGCTAAAAATAAAGAAAATGATTGAATAAAAAAAGCCCTGATTGTTCAGAGCTTTTTTTCAATTTGCCGTATTGTACAATTGATATTCGCTTTAAAATTTAAAACTTATGCCATCATCAGATTCAAATTTTTCTCTTCAATTGTTTTGCGGAGATTTATCAGTGCATATCGCATTCGTCCAAGTGCTGTGTTAATGCTTACATCAGTGGCTTCTGCAATTTCCTTAAAACTCATTCCTGCATAATGACGTAAAATAATGACTTCTTTTTGTTCGTCAGGAAGTCTGTCAACAAGTTGTTTGAGATCCGTTTCAATCTGGTCATTTACATAATTGTCTTCAACATTTTTATCAGCATATTTGGTGCTGTTAAAAAAATCCATTTCATTACCATCACTGGAATAGGTTTTTAGATTCTTTACTTTCCTGAAATGATCAATAATCAGGTTGTGAGCAATTCGCATAACCCAAGACAAGAAGCGACCTTCATCGTTATATTTATTTTGACGAAGCGATTGAATTACCTTAATAAATGTGTCTTGAAAGATATCATCCGCAGTGTGCGAATCTCTCACAATGAGTAGAATATACGTATAGAGTTTTTTCTTATGCCTATTGATAA
>JAVHQG010000338.1:0-1793 GCA_036171035.1 Bacteroidales bacterium | reverse complement strand
CGAGCCTGTGGGTTGTTTAACGAAATTATTGGCGTTTTCTTGCTGACACTATTTAGCACAAACGGCAAGTCCGATATAACGCTTAAATTTCTTATATCCTTAAATGTTTACTTTCAACCACTTTGTAAGAATTCTGTACTGATTTTCGTTTATTTAATGATGATTAAAGAAAAAATTTCACAGTATAAAAAAATATTATACTTTTGTGCCATGGAGAAATGGCAGAGCGGTCGAATGCGACGGTCTTGAAAACCGCTGTCCGGGCAACTGGACCGGGGGTTCGAATCCCTCTTTCTCCGCTGAGAGTTTTTGGAAAGCATTGTAAATTAATAACTTACAATGCTTTTTTATTTTATGTTACAAGCTTATGATACACATATTTTGAATCAAGCGAAAAAATGAGTTTAACTAATGTTCGTGTTCAAGGCTTTCGATGTTTTGAAAGTTATGTGTTAATTATTTCCCAAATTTCTTTAAAATTTCCTTCACCGCATCTTTATGTACAGTGAACCCCATCATTTTCAGTTTCACATAGTCTTCATGAAAAAAGTAGTAACCGAACTCAGGTGCTTTCTCATCAATGTTTCTAGAACCTGAACTTGAATCTTTTATAAGATACCAGCCTTTCCCATTTTTTTCAAAGTATCCCACAAGGTGCATTCCATGATCATCGGTAGTTGTTCCATTAGCAAATCTAAATTGACGTGCATCTTCATCAATATAGTCTGACGGGAGATCAAATGATGGGATCAAAGCACAATTTGTAGCCCTATTTAGCCCTGCCTCTGACACATCTCCGCCAATACTAACTGTATAACCATTTTTTATAATTTGCTTTAAAATGCTCATATAATCATCAAGTGGAATATTAAAATAATCTCCGCTATGCCACCAATTATCAGGAACCTTATATTCAACTTTTTGCCAATATGGTTCTTGTTTCCAAGAAAGTATTTCGACGTAATCATCTGGATTGATTTGCATATATTCTTTCAAGAAACTTTGTGGCACATATTCTTTCCCTTCAAAAGTAAATTTTGTAGGAGGCTCTCCAATATAAAAATTCAGAATAGACTTAATTGTTTTCAAGGTTTCTTCTTCGTTCCACGCATTTGTGGTTTTGAGGTTCTCTAAATATTTATTCATTTCCTCGTACATCTTTGCGTGTGAATGGTGTTTCCTGTCTTTTGGAAGTCCATTATAGACACTCCATGGCATACTTCCATACATTTTAAACATACGTGCAACAGCGTTGGCTTCAGAACCTTCGCCAAAATTTGATTTACCTCGCTCCTGTACATATCGTCGTGCTTTCTCTACGTATTCCCAATAAACCGTATAAATTTCAGAGAGTTTAACTTTTGTTTGTCCTTTTGAGATGCGATATACTTCTGATTCATAAAATGAAATCGTTGAAAAAGCCCAACATGTACCTGCATTCCCTTGTGAAATAGGAGGATTATGCCATGGTGAAGTTTTTGAATAAAGATCAAGCTTGTTTGGAAGATCAAGACCTGACTGATCCATAATAAATTTCTTCTCTTTTACTTTTTCTTCTTTCTTTTCATCAACCGAACGAATATCTTTTAATATTGAATTCTGATAATATCCCGGCTCAAATTCTTTAAATATGGAATTGTCCTTTTTTTGAGTTTTTTGTGCAAAGCCCGAAAGGATGAGGCAAAAAGCCAGCGAAAATAAAAATGCGATTTTATTCATGATTTATAAAATAATTATGTATTTAACTAACATTTCTCACTTCATTTTTATATTAATCCCGAAGGGATTTAATT
>JAVHQG010000337.1:0-9389 GCA_036171035.1 Bacteroidales bacterium | reverse complement strand
TCTTAGTGCCTTAGCGACTTAGCGACTTTGCGGTGAATAAAATGTTGAATGTTGATGGTTGAATGTTAAAAGTTATAAAGTTAAAAGTTTCTTAGTGCCTTAGCGACTTAGCGACTTTGCGGTGAATAAAATGTTGAATGTTGAATGTTGATGGTTGAGCTTAGGTTACTGAGTACAGTCGAAGTAAGTCGAAACCTGAGAGGGAAAGTAAAAAAGTTAAAATGTCAAAAACTGCTAAAAAAATAAAAGATAAAATAGTAATTAATAAAATTGAGGCTATTATTTATCCCACTCATCAAAGTTTTGTGTTCAAAATCTTTTTGTTGATTGCATTTCTATTTCCGTTTGTTGTATATGTTCTAACACTTGCACCAACCGTAACACTTGAAGATTCCGGAGAATTAATAACCGCCGCTTATACACTTGGTGTTCCCCATGAGCCTGGCTATCCACTGTTTGCAATGCTTGGAAAAATATTCACATTATTTCCTTTTGGGAATATTGCATACAGAGTAAATTTGATGTCAGCTTTTTTAAACGCACTTGCTGCATTGTTTATATTTCGGTCATTTTTGCTAATATTAGAAGATATTTTTATTCGAACAAAATTTTGGAAAGAACAAACGACCAAAAATATCAAAATATTTTCATATTGCATTGCTTTATCTGGGTCGTTGTTTTGGGCATTTGCAAATAAAATATGGGAACAATCAATTATTGCAGAAGTATATGGCGTGAATGATTTGTTGCTTGCACTTTTTCTGTATTTTTTTATGCGATGGAGAAGGCAAACGGATGAATTAAAACGACGAATATTTTTTAATTATGTATGTTTGATTACAGGATTTGCACTAACTGCACATACTACCAGTGCAATGCTGATACCTATATTAGGCGTTTATTTAATTATAAACGAAAGAAAATTATTATTTGATTTTAAAAAATTATTAAAACCAATTTTGTCCTTTTTTGCAGGCTTGCTGCCATGGCTTTATCTGCCCTTTGCATCACTTGCAAATCCGCCGATTGACTGGGGAAATCCGGAAAATATATTAAACTTTTTCAGAGTAATTACCAGGCATCAATATCAATCGCAGGATGTATCTACAAATGCTAGTGGTTCAGATATTTTTAGTTTTTATTTTAAAGAATTATTACCAGATCAGTGGTATGTTCTTTTTTTAATATTTATTCCATTTGGTTTATATATAATTTATAAAAATGCGAAACCAATATTCCATTTTGTTCTGTTGTTTCTATTGATGTCAATTCCTGTTCTGTCGTACATGACACGAGATTTTTTGGGCAATGTCGAAAACCAATCATTGGTATCGGTTTTTTATATTCCTTCATATATTATGATGTCGCTTCTAATATGTGTCGGAATGTTTTATCTGGTAACTGCAATTATGCCAAAAAAACTTTTTATGTATATCTGTGCATGTGTTGCAATCATTGCAGCAAGCTCGTCAATTTTGAAAAATTATAAATCGCTTGATATGCACAAATATTATTTTGCGAAGACCTATGCTGATAATATTTTTAATACATTACCACAAAACTCTTTATTGTTTATTAATTGGGATCCATTTGGGTTTCCACTGAATTATTATCAGTTTGTTGAGAAAAAACGGAGAGATATTCTTGTACTAGATGAGTTGTTGTTGAAGAGAAGCTGGTATATTGAGTGGTTACGTAATTATTACCCTGATTTTATGCAGCTCTCTAAGGTCGAAGTTGAAGGATTCCTTTTTGCTGTTGCTCCATTTGAGGCAGGCGAAACGTATGATGGTAACTTAATACAACAAAAATATATTGGCATGATAAATTCATTTATTGATAACAAAACTAAAGTTGGAAGAAGTGTGTATTTTACGTATTTCCCTGTGAAAGATATTTTACGAAATAATAATCTTGAGCCACAATTTTCAGCTTATAAATACACAAAATCATCATCGCTTGATAGCACAATTACTGACCAAAATGTGAATGTAAAAACATTTTTAGATCCAAAAATCACACATGACAGGATGGCAAATTACCTTATGGATTATTATGGTAATCAATATGGATCACGGGCTGAATATATTGAAAAGTCAGGCGACCACGTAAAGTGCATCGCATTGTATCAAAAAGCGATTCAATTATTTGGACCATTTAATAAAAAATCAATGTATATAAAACGCAGATTGCAACAAATTAATCAAAATCTTTGATATTATTACCAAAGTAAAATACATGAATCGAAAGCAAATAGTTTCTGATAGTTCTACTGAATCTGGTCTGCGACCATTTAAGTATTTTGTTGTGTGTTCTATTTTTGTAGGAATAATTATCGGATTTTTGTTTTATAATTTTAATTATATTGAAAATCTTGGATTTCATAATGGTGATGATGGCGTGTTGCTTTCACAATCTTTTCGGATTCTACATGGAGCAATTCCACATAAAGATTTTATCTCGATTAAACCTGTTTTTTCAAGTATTTTACACGCTGTCCATTTTTACATGCCTTTCCCATTAGAAGTTGTTTCAAGGTGGGGGGTCTTATTTGAATATTTTATTTTTTCATTCACATGGATTTATCTGCTGTTTAAAATTTTTAATTTGAGGATATGGAAAAGAAACAGGTATATTATTTATTCTATTAGTGCTGCAATTTTTACTTTTATTTTAAATATTACGAATCCTTTTTATTTTCCGACTCCTGCAATTGATGCTACACTTTTTGCGATATTGAGTCTTTTATTTTTTATTTCAAAATTCCAAGAAACTTATTTAATCCGCAAAACAGTGCTGATGACGTTTGCAATTTTTTTTATTATTTGTGCAGCACTTTGTCAGCAATCATTTGCAATCCCTGCTTTGGTTTTATGTATTTATATAATATATAAGAGCATTAAAACACAGAATTACATCATGTATTTTTTGACCATTATTTTTGGATTAATTCCATTTTGGATATACCTGATTTGGATTGTGAAAAACAATGCTTTTACCGATTTTAAACATCAAATAATTAACCGACATGAAATGTTTCAATCAGGCATTGTAATCTTTCTGAATAGTTTTGTTTATGCTAAATTGCTTGTGTTGCACGTATTTGTTTTAGCAACTTTAACATTTATATATTTAAAAAATAAACGATGGCTATTCCAAAATAACAAACCTCTTTCATTAACGGTTTTTCAAAAGAGAATTGTGGCTGGTGTTTTACTTTTTTATTGTTTATGCGGAATCATCATTTCATTCATTTATATAATAGGGAAAAATGGAATGAACAATTCACTATCGTTTGAGCTATTTTGGGCGTTTGTGATACTTTCATGCATTGTTTATTTTATTGTAAAACTGAAATTAATGCAAAGAATATTAATTATTTCAGCAATATTAATTGCATGGTCGGGATCGGCAACCATGCACTTGAATGCTCCATTATTCACAATTGGGCTGATGACTTCCGGAATACTCATAATTAGCTCATTTGCATTGATGAACTTATTTTCTGTAAGGAATGTGAAATCTATATTAATTAACAGAATTTTACCTTTTACACTGATATTATTTTCGATTGTATTCGTTGTAATATTTTTAAATAAAAAATTAAATTTTGAAAAAAGTGCGCAAAGCAATGGTGAAATAACCGTAATCTCAGATGAATTTGGACAAATAAAAATGAATTCTAATGCAGTTAATTATTTTCAAGAAATAGCTGAAATTTTTAGAAGTTATCCGGGTGTAAAAAATAATTTTGTAGTAATCCCTGACAACCCTCTGGTGTATCCGATTTTTAATAGTATTAATCCTTTTCCGGCAGAAGATTTACTCCCATTTGAATATATTCGTTTCAGAACAGTGATTGTTTTAAAAATGGAAAAGATTATTGATGCGAATAGCGTTTATCTGATTATAGATAAACAGTATTCAAAGGAAATTATGGAAAACATGAATACAAATGCGTATAATGTATTGCAATATTTTAAAGAAATACAATCGAGATTTGTAAATATTCCTTTAAAAAGTAAACGGCTGATGATGTATAAAAGTTTGTAAATAAATTGGGTCTTTTATTTGTGCAAATACATTTTTATGAAAGATTTTTTATACATATTTTTATCGATTTTATTGTGAGAGATGAGTAATTTAGACAAAACTGAAAAAAAACTGAAATATAAACATCGGGCTGTTTATGTTTTTGTTGTGCTTTTAATTATCAATTTAACATGGGTTATATTTGTAAAACCACCTGATTCGTTAAAGCATTTTTTATGGAGCATAACCGTACCTGTCGGGTTTGGAGTATTTTATTTTATAGCAAAAAATCTTAAAAGATATTATTCTCGTAAAAAATCTTTGAAAAATAAATTTCTTGATTCAGTTGCATTTACTCCATTTGCTTATATTGCCTTTATTTCAGCATTATTGATTTTGTTCAGCATTGGTGGCTATTTTGTTGATGTTGCAACCTCCAATAAAGTAAGTAAAGCTGTTGGGAAAAAAAGGGTGACAATAGTAGTAGGTGAAAATCCTGATACCAAATCTGATTCATTTGAAAGTGATGCGCAGAATTTAATTTTTTTCATAAATGTATCAATGGCACAATATGCACTATTGCCATTATCAACGGAGCATTCGGGGATGTATAAAAATTTCACAAAAGAAAATATTATTCATAAAAAATGGGCACCAACTCGAAGAATGATGATTATTTCTATACTGTTGGCTGCAATCATGCAATTGGGGTCAGTAATTGTTGCAGAAAAAATAATCTATAAAATGGTGCGGAAGAAAAAGAAAAAAACTCCAAATAGAAGAAATAAGATACTTGCAAGTCCTATCTGATTATTTTTTAATTATACTCAAATAATGTTTTACCTGAGAAATATAAAAATCAAGTTGCTTGTTCATATTTATATCAATGGTAAGATCATAGTAGTCTTTTTCAGATAACCTGCCAACCTTGAATTTTGCAAGAGAAAGACTCGCAATGTAATCTACAATAAAATTATCATCGATCACAAGATTTATCAGAATATCAAATCTTTTAGAAAGAAAATTGTTTAGCACTTCACCTTGGGGAATTCCAAGCCAGTTATAATCTTTTTTGGAGATAAAAGTAAACCCTTTTTGATAAGAAAATGCTTCCAATACAGAATCACCTTCAATAAATCCCAGTGCAGAAACCTGAATGTCGTAACTAGAGAGATATATAGCAAATTGTTTGGCTGCATCATAAATTTTTTGATCATGTGCATTGCAAATCAGTCCCACTGTTTTGGCCGATTCAAAATTATTAAAGGCTCTTTCTCTGTAGAAATCTCTAAGCTTTCTTTTTAAAAGGAAATAGGCTGTTTTTAATTTTATTTCGTTTATCAATTTCACGTGACAAAATTAATATTTTTTTAAAAATTTAAAATAAATTAATATTCTGATGATCCAACGTTAACATATTATGATTCGTATTGCAAAATTTCAATCTTTCTCAATATAAAATTCCTTATTAAAATTTACAAGATAAAGTTTTTTTACAGCTCTGGTCAATGCCGTATATAGCCAACGTAGGAATTCAATATTCAGCATGTCTTCAACAAAATATCCCTGATCAACAAACACTGATTTCCACTGACCGCCTTGTGCTTTATGGCAAGTTACTGCATACGCAAATTTCACTTGCAGTGCATTAAAAAATTGATGTTCTCTAACTTCTTTATATCTTTTTTTCACTGATTTTATATCTGCATAATCTTCAGCAATGGCAAAAAATAATTTCTTATTGTCTTCATTATTTAGTGCTGCTGATTCAGATGTTAACGTGTCTAAAAGGATAACCGTGTCAAATTCAATATTGGCATAGTCTGTAAGTTCAACTGTTACTTCTGCAAAACGATAACCATATCTTTCTGTATATTTTTTAATACGCTTAACCCTTACAATATCTCCATTTGCAATAAAACTAATCTGTTCGTTATCGGTGAGCCAAAAATAATTATTTTTTACAACCATCAGCAGATCACCTTGAGCAATTTCTTCACTATACCCTAAAATTTCAGATCTGATTCCGGCATTAAATTTATTTGCTCTTTTATTTGAACGACAGACTACAATTGTTTCTTCCATGCTATATTTTGCATATGAATCAGAAATGGTCTCAATAAGGTCTGCTCCGGAAAGCTTTGCAATATCTTCAAATCCTGATAACAAAAATGTTGGTTGTTGAATTTCATTGTTATCTATTAATTGTCTGATAACTGTTGCATTTGAAAGAATTCCGGAACCTATTGCTTGCCGAACTACTTCTTTTAAGTGCATTTCAATGACATCAATTCCATACCCCTGAATAATATTGGCATCGAGTGCAGGACTATTATTACTGCCAACAGGGGGCAACTGTGCAATGTCTCCTGATAAAATCAAACTGCATCCGCTACCACTATATACGTAGGTTATCAAATCATCGAGTAAGCGTCCATTGGAAAAAACAGTAGATTCGCCTGATGAATTAGAAATCATTGATGCTTCATCAATAATAAAATATGTGTTTTTTTGAAGATTTTTTGCAAGTATAAATGTTCCGAATGCGTCTTTTGATGATTGCTGAATATATATTTCTTTATGTATTGTATATGCGTTTGATCCGGTGTAAAATGCAAAGACTTTTGCGGCTCTGCCGGTTGGTGCTAACAGCACAGCTTTTGTTTGCATGGCATGTAACACTTTAACAAACGCACCAATAATGCTCGTTTTTCCTGTGCCGGCAAAGCCTTTAATTAGCAGTGCTTGTTTTTCTTTTTTACCTGAAACAAATAACGACAATTGTTTGATTAATTCCGTTTGCTCATTGGTTGGGGATAGTTTAAATTCTTTTAGAATTTCACTATAAACGAAGTCTCTCAGCATAGTATAAAAAAAAATTAACCTCGTTTAAAATTCATGAATATGATTATATAGTGTATCCCGTTCAATGGGCTTCAAATTTACAGATTGAATTAATTCAATAATTTCATTTGTTGATAATGATGGCTTTTGCTCTTCTGCACCTGCCATTGAATAAATTTTTGTGGTATCTTCTATTGTGCCATCAATATCGTCAACTCCAAATGAAAGTGCCAATTGTGTCGCTTCTTTTCCAATCATAGGCCAGTAGGCTTTGATATGAACAAAGTTATCTAAAAAAATTCGTGAAATTGCATAATTTCTCATATCTTCCACAATAGACACTTCTTTTAGATAAGATAGTTTATTGTTTTTATTCCTAAATTTTAGGGGAATAAATGCCTGAAACATTTTGGTTTTATCTTGCAAATTTCGCAACTGATTCAAATGGTCAATTCTGTGTGAATAATTTTCAACATGTCCATAGAGCATTGTTGCGTTTGTTGGTATGCCTTGTTTGTGAGCTTCTTCATGAACTGCGAGCCACATTGCCGCAGTTGATTTTTCATGGCAAAGTTGTTTCCGAATAGTAGTATCAAAAATTTCAGCACCACCTCCGGGAATCGCATCAAGTCCGCTTTGTTTCAATAATGCTAGCCCTTGGCTCAAAGAAAAACCGGCTTTATTTATCATGTAATCTAGTTCAACTGCGGTAAATGCTTTGATAAAAATTTCGGGATAGAGCTGTTTTATTTTTTGTAGGAGTTCGCAATAGAAATGAATATCTCTATCAGGATGTACACCTCCAACAATATGCACTTCTGTGATTTTTTTATCTCTGTGTGCTGATATGATTTCAATGATTTCATCAATTGAAAATTCCCAAAATCCGGGTTCATTTTTCTTGCGGGAATATGAGCAAAAATGACAATTATTTACACAAATATTTGTTGGTTCAATATGAATGTTTTTATTAAAAAAAACGATGTCTCCATTTTTTGCTTTTCTAATAAAATTTGCCAGAACACTTACATATCCTATTTCAGCATGTTGATATAAAAATAGCCCTTCTTCAGTTGTAATACGATTGCCGGTGAATACTTTTTGTGCAATTGTTTTAAGTTCTGACGATAGATTTTGTTTGAGAAAAATATTTTGCATTTTGGAGTGTAACGGATAAATTTATTGTTGTAAAAGTTTCTCTACATCTGCAATGGTAGGCTTAATTGCTGTTGGAATATTTATTTTTGATTGAACTGCATTTAAGTCTTTCAAACCGCTACCTGTGAGCAAAACTGCTGCTTTTTTACCGGCAGCAATCTTCCCTTTGTTTTTATATTGTAACATCCCTGCAAAAGCTGTAGCCGCAGCTGGTTCTGTAAATATTCCGGTATTTCTGCTTAATATACATGATGCTAGAAGAATATCTTCATCACTTACAAGCAGTGCTTCTCCATGATATTTCTGTATATATTTTTTTGTCATGTAAAAATTCCTAGGAATATCCACAGAAATGGAGTCTGCCAAAGTGCTTGATGGAACTGAAACAAAAATGTCTGAATAAAGATTGTTGAAAATATTTTTACTTCCTTCAGATTGAATTGCGACAATAGTAGGCATTTCTTTAATAATACCAAGCATCAGTAAATCTTCAAATCCTTTGTAAACGCCGGAAATTATTACGCCATCTCCAACTGGTACAAAAACATAATCAGGAGCATAATTTTTTAAATCAGCAAATAGCTCAAACGAAATCGTCTTTTTACCTTCAATTGTAATTGGATTAAAGGCGGTATTTCTATTATACCAACCAAACTTTTTTGTAGCTGCAACACTTAAATCAAAAGCATCATCGTATGTACCATCAACAGGAACAATTGCTGCACCATACATCACAATTTGTGTAAGTTTTGCTTTTGGCGCTTTCGCAGGAACAAATATTATTGCTTTCTGATTTTGTGATGCACATATTCCGGCAAGGGAAGATCCTGCATTTCCGGTAGATGCTGCAACAATTTTGTTGATTCCTTTTTCTTTTGCAAATGCAGAAACTAAATGCGATGCCCGATCTTTAAATGAAAAAGTTGGATTTTGTGAATCATCTTTTAGAAACAATTCAAAGGCAACAGGTTTGTTATCTAGTTGTTCAATTTTATAGCAGGGTGTGTTTCCAACTTTTAAAAACGAAAAGCTTTTATTTGAAGAAATAGGAAGTAAGTCAAGAAAATTATTTTGTAAGAGTCGTTGATAGGTTTCCCTTGAATATTTTTTCTTTATTTCTTCATAATCATACAATACGTTCAATACCCCATGAGGTGGGAGAGAGCTTTCATTTTCTTTTTCACAATGTGGACACAAATATATCACATCATCTGTAAAAAAATCTCTACCACAGTCACAGCATTTGTAATAAAATTTTGTCATTTTAGATTTATTTTTGAAATCTGATTTTACATTTTTTTGGATTTTTGCTTGAATGAAAAATTGCAAATACATTAATGGTTTTCGATGCGACA
>JAVHQG010000336.1:0-1821 GCA_036171035.1 Bacteroidales bacterium | reverse complement strand
CTTTTAAGAAGTGTCATCTGAAAAAGTTTTTACTGCTTTTACCTTTTGAGAAGTGTCATCTGAAAAAGTTTTTGCCATATTTCCCATAAAGAATATTAGAATTATTGATAGATTTTTCATAAAATGCGAAACGTAGATATACACAATTAATAATGCATATAAAAAAAACAGGTGATACATATCAATTAAACAATATCCGATCAAAACTCGTATAAATAAAACGAATGTGATCTTTCATTGAATCTGTAAACTTATTTGTCATTTGCTCTTTTTTAACCAGCAAAGTTAATTGATTGTTCCGAACGCCAGAAATTGACCTTCAGGTCGGTATTATTATTCAGCACGCTTAAAAACTATTGACACAAGCGTTTTATCATCACCACCCATATTTACGGTTAGTCCATAAGGACGATCAGCGTGTATTTGAATTTGATTATCACCACATCTTCCGGTCAATTGCTCTAATATAGTAATTGCCTGATGCACCCCTGTTGCGCCAGTTGGATGTCCCCAACCAATGAGACCGCCGGTTGTATTAAATGGTACTTTGCCTGTTCTGGTTGTGTGTCCTGCAAGAACAAAATCAGGACCTTCCCCGTATCCGGCAAATCCGATTGCTTCAACGGCAAGAATGCCTGCAATGGAGAAGCAATCATGGCATTCAACTGTTGCAATTTGTTCTTTTGTAATATTAGCGGAATCAAGTGCTCTTTTAACAGCAACAGCCGTAGTTGAAAGTTTTGTGAGTTCTTCCGGTGCTTTGGTGATATCTTCAGAAGCTTGACCAAAGCCTAAAACCTCAATAGCCTGACTTTTTGGGATGCCTATTCTTTTTAGCCCTTCTTCAGATACAATTGCAATAGCTGAAGCACCATCCGATACCTTGGAACAATCAAAAACATTTAAACTATCTACAAATCCTTTTGCATTTGGAGCTTTCATTCCACATGCTGTAAGGTCTTTTGTGGTATTGTGGTATTCTTGAGCTGTAGGACAAAGACGTGCATTCTCAATAGCATTTGTAAACCATTTTGCCATAGCCTTACGGGATTTATCTTTGTCGAATTTTTCTAAATATGCACGAGCTCTGTCGCTGAATTTTCCCGGGAAAAAATATGCGTGTCCTGTTTTCCTTTCCTTTGCCCAGCCGGCTGCAGCAAGAATATCTGCTCCGTAAATAGCTTTAACTGTATTTTGTACTTCTACTCCAAGTGCTAAAACAACATCAGCCGTTTCAGCAAGAATTGATCGGATACCTGTTACCAAAGCCAAAGCACCAGTTCCACATGCACCTTCAACTCTCACACATGGTTTATATCTTAACCCTGCATCAATATAAGGAAGGAATGCTGCCATATTTCCTTGTCCGTTGAACCTGGCAGCAATAAAGTTGCCAATAACTGCTTCATCAACGTTTTGTGCTCCGCCAATTTGTTTTAACACTCCTTGACCTGCTTCTCTCATCAGTTCTTCAAGCCCTGCACGTTCTTTTTTAGGATTAAATTCTTTTCTGCCGGTTCCCATTGAAATGGTATTATAACCAGCCACCATATATACTTTTTTTCTTAATTTCATATTTTATATTTTTTTAAGGTTTTTATTACAATTTGCCACTAAAGAATGAATCGTCTATTTCCATTCCCAATATTAGACACATTAAAATTTATTAAATAACCAAGCCTAATTCCGGTAAGTTTCATATGACTTAATATTTGTGCTTCCCAAACAGGATTAACTTCATCAACTGCCTTAAGTTCACAAATAATAAGTCCACTCCGAAAAGTCCAAAAAATATTTTCCAGCGATTTTTTGCCCTTGATC
>JAVHQG010000335.1:0-9419 GCA_036171035.1 Bacteroidales bacterium | reverse complement strand
TGAAAATTAGTGAAATTAGTGTCAGCTTTTTTATTTTTGCGTAACGTGAGTTAATATGTTTTTTATTAATTGATTATGATTTGTTTTAAATTATTTACGAATTACAAATTTGACAGATTTTGTGATTAACCTATTATAAAGAAACGCCAGATTATTTAGTCTGGCGTTTCTTTATAATGGCAAAACAATCTTTTACTTTATTTCAAACACATCGCCACTGCACATATATTCTTCAATAGTTTTTGTTTTCGAAGTTTCCTTTTGATATTTTATTTGATCTTCCAAAAGATCGTCGTAAGTTGAAAATTCAGCTGAACGGATTACTCCAAGTGCAATAGGGAATTCCGGTGGAGCCATTTTAGCAATCATCAAATGAATGCCCGGGTCTTTCTGATATTGATCATGAACCAATAAATCTTTTTCAGTAATACCATTTTCTCCTATTTTGACTACTTCTAAACGGGTTCCATTCAATCTGATTCCCTTTTCACGATTTGTACCAAAAATCAATGGCTCGCCATTTTTTAGATTTAACTGATATTCATCTTTTGTATCTTTTGCAGTAATTAGCGCATGTGTTTTATCATTAAAAATTACACAATTCTGAAGGATTTCAGTGATAGATGTTCCATCATGTTTTGCAGCTTCAAACATCACCTCTGTCATCATTTTCGGGTTTGTATCAACCACTCTGGCAAAAAATGTACCCTGCGCGCCCAAAACTAGTTCCCCACAAGTGAATGGATGCTCAATTGTTCCATTTGGTGATGATTTTGTTACAGAACCCATTGGCGTTGTTGGAGAAAATTGTCCTTTTGTCAATCCATAAATCTGGTTGTTGAAAAGAAAAATATTGACATCTACATTTCTTCTGATAATATGAATAAAATGGTTTCCTCCGATAGCCATTGAATCGCCATCTCCGGTTGCCACCCACACACTTAAGTGAGGGTTAGAGAGCTTCACTCCGGTTGCAATGGCCGCTGCTCTTCCATGAATTCCATGAAACCCATATGTATTCACATAATATGGAATACGAGACGAGCATCCTATACCGGACACAAACATAAAATTTTCTTTTTTGTAACCTATTTTAGGAAACACATTTGCAATAGCCGAGAGGATTGCATGGTCACCACAACCCGGACACCATTTCACCATTTGGTCACTCACAAAATCTTCTTTTGTTAAAGGTACACTTGACCTTTCAACTGTATTATTAAAATCTTTCATAGTTTATTTCACTTCTAAAATTTGATTAAAACAAGCAGATAATTCAGAAACAAGGAAAGGTAAACCTTGAACCTTGTTATATTGAGACATAGGATATTGTGGAAAGTTCATCCTGAGATAGTTTACAAATTGCCCTGCATTGAGTTCACAAACAACAATTTTTTTAAATCCTGCAAAAACAGATTCTGTATTTTTTGGCAATGGCATGATATAACGGAAATGGGCATGACTTACTTTTTTCCCGGCTTTTCTCATTTCCTGCACGGCATAGTGAACAGGACCAAAAGTACCGCCCCAACTTATTACAAGCAAATCGCCTTCTTTATCGCCAACAATTTCTTGTTCCGGAATAAAATCAGCAATTTTTTGCACTTTAGCTGCACGCAAATCTGTCATTTTCTGATGATTCATTGGATCCATAGAGACATTACCAATGCCATCTTCTTTTTCGAGTCCACCTATTCTGTGGCGTAATCCTTCTGTTCCAGGAATTGCCCATTGCCTTACATGCGTTTCCGGATTTCTACGATACGGTTGATAATCCTTATCGTTTGCTTTCGCAATAGGAGGATTAATTGCTGTGAGATTTTTCACTGATGGTATTTTAAACAACTGTGAGCCTTGTCCCAGATTTCCATCTGTTAATAAAATCACAGGAGTCATGTGCTCCATCGAAAGTTTTGCTGCTTCATAGGCTGCATAAAAACAATCAGAAGCGGTAGTTGCTGCAATAATAATCACAGGAGCTTCGCCATTTCGTCCAAAAAGAGCCTGATACAAATCAGATTGTTCCGATTTTGTTGGTAACCCTGTTGATGGACCTCCGCGTTGCACATTCACAATAATCAATGGCAATTCTGCAATAACTGCTAAGCCAATTGCTTCACTTTTTAAAGAAAGTCCAGGACCGGAAGTTGTTGTACAAGCCATAGAACCGGTAAAACTAGCTCCAATAGCAGAACAAATTCCTGCAATTTCATCTTCTGCCTGAAAAACTTTTGCGCCTAATTCTTTATGTTTAGCAAGTTCTATTAATATTTCAGTAGCCGGAGTAATAGGGTATGAGCCTAGAAACAACTGTCTGCCAGATCTCTCTGACGCAGCGAGTAATCCCCATGCAGTAGCAATATTCCCGGTGATGTTGGTGTATTTACCTTTTTCGAGTGGAGCCGGACTAACTTTGATTCTTTTATCAATATTTTCACAGGTTTCGGCAAAGGTATATCCTGCTGTCATAACCATTTTATTGGCATCAATCAGGTGTGCATTTTTTTTGCTAAACTTTTTCGCAATATATTTTAATGTAGTATCAAATTTTCTATCAAATATATAATAAACAACACCTAATGTAAACATATTTCTTGTTTTTTCGGCAGATTTATTATCTATTCCCAAAGGACTTAATAAAGCTTTTACGCTACTTGTTACAGGAGCTTTAACAATATTATACTCTTTTAGTGAGCCATCTTCAAGAGGGTTGTTTACATAACCGGCACGTTCAATTGTTTTATCATCGAACATATCATTGTCAACAACAACTATTGCTCCCTTTTTTGCCCATTTCAAGTTGGCTTTAAGAGAAGCAGGGTTCATTGTAACCAGCACATCGCATAAGTCACCGGAACTATAAATTCTCTGACTCCCAAAGTGAACTTGAAACCCAGATACACCTGCAATTGTATTATGCGGTGCACGAACTTCTGCGGGATAGTCGGGAAAAGTTGCAAGATCATTTCCATCAGTGGCAACTGTTTCAGAAAACAGCGTTCCAATCAACTGCATCCCATCGCCGGAGTCGCCCACAAACTTCACCACAGCACCCTCCATTTCGATTATTTTAGAATTTTTACTCATTATTATAAATTTTTAGATTTTAGGTATTATTAAAATTTACGGACAAAAATAGATACTTTAGAAAAATGTTTAATGACATTTCTCATTAATTTTTAGCAAAATGCAAAATTAAATATTAATTTATTGTAAATTAGTAGTTTACAGTTAATAATTATTATGATTCTTTTTCACCATCTTTTTTTTATCACGATTTTTTTAAAGCTACAGAAAATATGTTATTTTTAGAAAATAAATTTTTATACAAATCCCTATGAAAATAATATCTGAAAGCAGCATCGAGAAAGCAATAGAAAAAATTGAATCAATTCCCGAGGATAGCATTCAAGAGTATATTGATAAGGTTGCAAAACTACAGCCCACAATTCTAGCTTATGCAATGGCTACCGGCGAAGATATCAAGCAGGAACTTGCAGAAGATTTGTTATATTACACACTAATTATTTTCGAAGCATTTTCCACTGAGGTTGGCACGCTCCCGGAAGTACCTGAAAACATTATTAATGCAAGTCAAACAAACTATCTTGAAAAATTTGAACAATTAGAAAATGCCGACGATCCTGATACCGGCTTACTTGATCTCTTCAATAATTCTTCACAACCTACACTGCTACATTTTTTAGTATCTGATCTAATCATTGATGAAAACAATGAAACTGAAGAAGAAATTGCTTCAGAAGACGGTGCTATTTTTTCCGCCCTTCAGGTTATTGTTGAATCATTCAACAGCATGATTAATAAGGAATAAATTCATATTGCCGGAGATTTTTTCCGCATCATAAAAAATTCATGTTAGCGCAGTTGCCTGACATGATTTTATTTTTTTAAATTTTAGATATAATTTTGTAAAGAAAATCGCAAGAATAATAATATTGAAAAACACATATAGATTATGACAGAAATAAAAATAAATCCCGGATACATTTTTGAAACAAGTTGGGAAGTATGCAATAAAGTTGGTGGAATTTACACTGTTATTTCCACAAAGGCATCGTGCATGGTTGATGAGTATAAAGATAATTACATCATGATTGGTCCTGATGTTTGGAAAGAAACACGTCAGAATCCCGAATTTATTGAAGATAAATTTTTGTATAAGACATGGCGAGAAAAAGCTGAAGATGAAGGTTTGCGTTTTAAAATAGGAAGATGGAATGTTGCCGGAAGCCCAGTGACAATTCTCGTCGATTTTACCCAATATTTTGGGGATAAAGATATAATTTTTTCACACTTTTGGGACAAATACCAACTTGATTCGCTTAATGGTCAATGGGATTATGTAGAACCGGCTCTCTTTGGATATGCTGCAGCCAAAGTAATAGAAAGTTTTTATGAATTTAACATATCTGCACATGATAAAATTTTAGCTCATTTTCACGAATGGTCATCTGGTACAGGCATATTACATATAAAGGACAAATGTCCGCAAATTGGATGTGTTTTTACCACCCATGCAACTGTAATTGCTCGATTAATTGCAAGCAATGGGCTGTCACTTTATAAAGATTTTGACACATTTAATGGAAATGAAATTGCTAAAAAATATAATGCTGTATCAAAATATTCCCTTGAAAAACTATCGGCTATTCATTCTGATTGTTTTACAACCGTGAGTCCCAGTGCTGCAAAAGAATGCGAAAAATTTATCGGTAGATCGGTTGACTTTATCACACCCAGTGGCTTTGATGATTGCGTTCTCACCTCAAAAGAAACATTCAATGAAAAGCGAATAAGTGCAAGAGAAAAAATCATTAAGGTAGCAGAAGCCGTAATGAACCGCCATATAACAGAAGAGCCATTATTGATAATAAATATTGGTCGGTATGAAATGCATAACAAAGGCATCGACGTTTTTATTGATTCGTTAGGGAAATTGAATGCGAGTAAAAATCTGAAACAAGAAGTAATTGCATATATCTCAATCCCATCAAACCAGTATGGTGCTAGAAAAGAAATCATTGAACGCATGAAACAGTGTGATTGCAACAATGCCATTACAGATGATTACCTAACACACGGATTGTATGATCCAGATAATGATCCGCTTTTGAAGATGATTCATGATAATAACCTGAGAAATCTACCCGGAGACAAGGTAAAAGTTATTCTTGTTCCCGCCTTGCTGGATGGGAAAGATGGTGTTTTTGATATGTCTTATTATGACCTACTTATGGGATTTGATCTTACTGCATTTCCATCATATTATGAACCATGGGGATACGCTCCCGTTGAAAGTCTTGTATGCCATATTCCTACAATTACAACAACCCTTTCAGGATTTGGGCAATGGGTGCATGATACATTCCATGAAAATCATATAGGCGTTGCAGTTATTAACAGAACAGATGATAATGAGCAACAGGTGGCGGTTGACATAGCAAAGTTTATTTCAGAATATGCCGGAAAGAACAAAGCAGAACAATTAAAATGCAGTGAAAATGCTTTTGAAATTTCGCGTTCAGTGTTATGGGAAAATCTAATTGAGAGCAGCAAAAAAGCCTATATTTACACACTTGAAAAAGCACATGCACGCCTACCTCAATATCGTGGGAAAAGGCAATCCGACATCCTTTGGCAAAAACCAGTAAAAGAAGATATCGCTTCTGTTTGGAAAAAAATTTATGTGAAACAAAATATTCCGGAGAAACTTGACCCATTGCAAAAACTAGCAAAAAACCTTTGGTGGTGCTGGAATTATGATGCAATTGACTTATTTGAAATGATTGACTATGAACTATGGATTCATGCAGGTCGAAATCCTGTAGCAATGATTCAAATGCTTTCTGCTTCAAAAATAAAAGAATTAGAGCAAAATGAGGAATTCTTTACCAGACTTGAGATTGTTTATGCTCGATTTGAAAAATACATGAAAAAAGCAGATAGCAAATCGAAACAACAAGTTGCATATTTTAGTATGGAATTTGGCTTACACGATTCACTCCAGATTTTTTCCGGAGGGCTTGGGCTACTTGCCGGTGATTATTTAAAAGAGGCCAGCGATAACAATCAGAATATCGTAGGCGTTGGTTTGCTTTACAGATATGGATATTTTCAACAACAAATATCAATAACAGGTGATCAGATTTCGAAATATGTCCCTCAACGCTTTACGATTACTCCACTTAACCCTGTACGTGATGCAGATGATAACTGGCTTCAGATTAAACTGGCCTTACCGGGAAGGGTGTTGCACGCAAAAGTTTGGGTTGTTGATGTTGGTCGCATTCCTTTATATCTACTTGATACAGACATTGAAGAAAATTCAGATGAAGATAGATTTATTACTCATCAACTCTACGGTGGCAATTGGGAAAACCGATTTAAACAGGAATTATTGCTCGGTGTAGGTGGCATCAGAATGTTAGATTTGCTCAACATCAAGCCGAATATTTATCATTGCAATGAAGGGCATGCTGCATTCATAGGAGTGGAACGCTTAAGAAAATTTGTACACGATGATAACCTTTCGTTCAATGAAGCAGTGGAAGTAGTGCGAGCCTCTTCGTTGTTTACCACACATACGCCCGTGCCTGCCGGTCATGATACATTCGATGAACATATTTTAAGAACATACATTCCACATTATGCGGAACGGCTCGGAATAAGCTGGAACACCTTTATGGGGCTGGGTCGTGTGGACGAACAAAATCTTACAGAAAATTTTTCGATGAGTATCCTTGCAACAAAGCTATCACAAGAAGTGAATGGCGTAAGTCGCATTCATGGCAGAGTTTCTCGCGAGATGTTTACTGATTTATATAAAGGATATTTTCCGGATGAAAGTCATATAGGATATGTTACCAACGGTGTACACATGCCTACCTGGACTGCAAAATCATGGCAATTGCTCTACAAAAAAGAGTTTGGTCTTGGATTTTATGAAGATCAGTCGAATGGAGATTGGTGGCATAAAATTTATAAAGTGCCTGATCAAACCATTTGGGAAATCAGAAAAAGCTTAAGAAAAGAGTTGATTGATTATTTAAAAGTGCGCATTACGGATGATCTTACACGACGAGAAGAAGATCCGAAACTTATTTTTCAGATTATTGATGCTCTTAACGAGAACGCTCTTACAATAGGCTTTGCCCGAAGATTTGCCACATATAAAAGGGCACATCTTTTATTTAGTAATCTCGACAGACTTGCTGAAATTGTAAATAATAAAGAAAAACCCGTACAGTTTATTTATGCAGGTAAAGCCCACCCACATGATAAAGCAGGACAAGATCTGATAAAGCGGATTATTGATGTCTCTAAAATGCCACAATTTATCGGAAAAGTTGTTTTTATTGAGAACTACAATATTGAATTGGCAAAAAAATTGGTTCAGGGAGTTGATGTGTGGCTAAATACACCCACTAGACCCCTAGAAGCATCCGGCACAAGTGGCGAAAAAGCAATTATGAATGGCGTATTAAACTTTAGTGTTCTTGATGGGTGGTGGGCTGAAGGATATGTACCTAATGCAGGCTGGGCATTAAAAGAGGAACCTACATATCAAAATCAAAGTTTCCAGGATCAGCTCGATGCAGAGACCATCTATTCAATGTTTGAAGACGAGATTGTGCCGTTGTTCTACAATGTTGGGTCAAAGGAAATCCCCGTTAAATGGATAACATATATAAAAAATAACATTGCAGAAATATGCCCTCGGTTCACCATGAAGCGTCAGGTAGATGATTATTACGAAAAATATTATGTGAAATTATTCAATCGTTCCGCAATAATGCAGACAAATAATTTCGCTATGGCAACAGAAATGGCAAACTGGAAAAGCCGTATGATAAAGGCTTGGGATAGCATTGAGGTAATATCTGTTAAAGTACCTGATTCTACTTTTAATCCGCTACTCATGGGCGAAAAATTTATCGCAGAAATTGCTCTTGACACAAACGAAATATCAGCCGAAAATATCGGTATTGAGGTTTTATTTGGACAAAAAGAAAATGACGTAGTAAAAAAGATTATTCATAAAGAAGAAATGAAGATGGTGAATGTTGACGGGCATTTTGTAACTTTCAAATGTCAAATTCCAACCGATAGTGCCGGTGTATTTGATTTTGCATTTCGCATTTTTCCAAAGAACAAAAATCTTCCACACAGACAGGATTTGAAAATATTAAAATGGGTGTAAAGTAGTTTAAAGTTGATGTTTGAAAATAAAATAGTCTGGATTACCGGTGCTTCATCAGGAATAGGAGAGGCATTGGCTTATGCTTTTGCAAAACAAGGGGCAAATTTAATATTATCTGCACGAAGAACCGATGAACTCAATAGGGTGATGCAAGAATGTAAAAAAAACACACACAACTGTGCAGTTTTTCAACTCGATCTTACTGATTTTGATCAGATAAATTCTGTTGCTGATGACATTTTAAAACAGTACGGATTTGTTGATGTGATGGTTCATAACGGAGGCGTGAGTCAGCGTTCTGCTGCCATAGATGCGGCTTTTGATGTGGATCGGAAAATTATGGATTTGAATTACTTTTCATATGTGGTAATCACAAAGAAGTTGCTTCCGTCTATGGTATTAAGAAAATCTGGTCATATTGTTGTGAACAGCAGTGTCTCCGGCAAGTTTGGATTTCCTCTTCGTTCAGCATATTCAGCATCTAAGCACGCTCTGCATGGTTTTTTTGAAACACTTCGTTTTGAGATGTATGAGCATAATGTAAAAGTTACAATTGTGTGTCCGGGGAGAATAAAAACAAACATATCTTTTCATGCGTTGGAAGGCAACGGAAACCCGCACGGGAAAATGGATGCCGGTCAGGAAAACGGTATTTCTGCAGAAGCATGTGCTAATCAGATTTTACATGCAATTTCAACAGGCAAAAATGAAGTTTTTATTGGAGGAAAAGAAGTGCTAATGGTTTATATTAAGCGTTTTTTTCCAAGATTTTTTAATTGGCTTGTATTGAAAATTAAGCCTGAATAAAAGATTGGGTTTTTAATATGCAGAAGTGATTTGTTTATTTTGCTTCGTTAAAAATTGTTTTTATGAATCCTTCTTCTTGTGAGTGAATGTACCATTACTGAACATAAATCAAATCTGCTATTTAGTTTTTGTAAGAAAACTCAGTGTCAGATAAGAAAATGTCAAGAATGAGGCTTTCGATGTTTTGAAAGTCAGGAGTTTACTTTTGTAAATGACTGTTTTCAAAACTAGAGTAACGAAATTATTGGCGTTTTCTTGCTGACACTATCTAAAACAGGCGGTAAGAACACCCTGTATTTACTTGCCTTTGCAATAAAAAATAAACTTATTGAAATTTTACTGATTATTTCTTTTTGTGTAAAATAATTACGTACTTTGCGTAACGTAAATT
>JAVHQG010000334.1:0-9457 GCA_036171035.1 Bacteroidales bacterium | reverse complement strand
TCATTCTTGACATTTTCTTATCTGACACTGAGTTTTCTTGCAAGAACTAAATAAAACAGATGATCTAAAATAACCCGACAATTCAAACGTTTACTTTCATTCAAAATATTACTTTTGCCAATAAAATAATCAATATTGAAGACAATTATTGTTGGTCCTGCATTTCCGTTAAGAGGTGGTATAGCTAATTTTAACCTTGCTTTAAGCCAAGCTTTAAAAAAGCAAAATATTGCGAATTGCATTTATTCATTTTCTTTACAATATCCTGGTTTTTTATTTCCGGGGAAAACACAGTTTGAGGAAGGATCTGCGCCTGAAGGTGTTTCTATTTTCCCATTGATAAATTCTGTAAATCCATTTAGCTGGATTAAAACGGCATGGCGGATATATAAAATTAAACCAGATTATATTGTGGTTGCATACTGGATGCCATTCATGGCTCCTGCGTTAGGTACAATTGCAAGGATTTCACGAAATTGTGGAATAAAAGTAATTGCCATCACACATAATATTATCCCACATGAATCGCATTTTTATGATCGTTTTTTAACACGATATTTTGTAAACGGCTGCGATGGTTTTATTACACTTGCAAAATCGGTGATTGTTGATCTGTCTCAATTTACAGATAATACTTTGAAAATATTTATTCCACATCCTATTTACGATATTTTTGGACCAAAAGCAAGCAGGTCAGATGCTATGAGTGCGCTACACCTTAATCCAAATGATAAACACTTACTATTTTTTGGTCTTATCCGCCAATATAAAGGGCTGGATATGCTTTTGAAAGCAATGGGGAATTCAAGCGTTCGCACTTTAAATATTCAATTGCTAATAGCCGGAGAATTCTACGAGGATAAGAGTATATATGAGAGGATGATTGTAGAAAACAATCTTGAGAAAAATGTTATTATTAGCGATAAATTTATTCCAAGCGAAGAAGTGAAATATTATTTTGCTGCTGCTGATATGGTTGTTCAGCCATATCACACAGCGACTCAGAGCGGTGTAACGCAAATTGCCTACCACTTTGAACGTCCGATGCTGGTTACAAATGTTGGAGGATTGGCAGAGATTGTTCCTCACATGCAAGTCGGCTATGTTACCGATACTACCCCCGAATCAATAGCTGATGCAATAATTGATTTTTATTCAAATCAGCGAGAAGTAGAGTTTACTAAAAATGTGGGTGCTGAAAAAAGTAAATTTTCATGGAAAAATATGGTTTCGGGGATAGAAAATCTTGTTCGTAAGATTGACCAAAACAGCCAAAAACAGATGGCTTAACTTGAATTTTTTTTTGATTTTCTTATCCTATAATAAATCAGTATTTTTGGAAAATAAAAAATAAAGAATGTTTAATAATAGATCATCTGCTTTTGGATTGCCACCAGTTGTAAAGAACTTACTTCTTCTTAATGTGTTGTTCTTTTTAGGTACTATGATTGCTGAAAGCACTTGGCACATAGATTTAACCCGAATATTGGGCTTACATTACTTTGAATCGCCATATTTCAGACCTTGGCAATATATCACATACATGTTTATGCACGGTGGATTTATGCATATCTTTTTTAATATGTATGCTTTATGGATGTTTGGGAAAGCACTTGAACTTCATTGGGGACCAAAGCGATTTTTGATTTATTATTTTGTCACAGGAGTAGGAGCTGCGGTACTTCATACTTTTGTAAACTGGTGGTCGGTTTCGCATTTGCAGGCTGCTATTGATATGTATATGAACACCCCTTCACCTGATACTTTTGCAACACTGGTGAAAGATCAATTTCCGCAATACAGTGATGCAATTGTAGATTTTGTGCGCGACTGGAATAAAAATATTGCAGATAAAGGATTTATTGTTGAAACACAGAAATTTTTTGATGCAAGAATTCTGGAGCATATCAATATTCCCACAGTAGGTGCATCTGGCGCAGTGTTTGGCGTATTGCTCGCATTTGGAATGACATTCCCGGAAACGCAATTGATGTTGCTTATCCCACCTATTCCTATTAAAGCAAAATATTTTGTAATAATATATGGTGGAATTGAATTTTATTCAGCCGTTATGAATCAGCCAGGTGATAATGTTGCTCATTTTGCACACCTTGGTGGAATGCTTTTTGGCTTTATACTTATTAAATATTGGAAAGGCAAACAACCATCCGGCTGGAGTTGACAGGAGAAGGAATTATGCGTTGAAAGTTAAAAGTTTATTAAGTTGAATGTTTCTTTGATCTCATTGTTGGTTTTTTACTTTAGTTGCATTGTACAATAAGTCTGTCAGATAAAAGCCTAAAGCTATCATAATACGTAATAATAATATTATACATCTTTTTCAAAAATGAATATAGTTGACGAAATAAAGCATTCTTTTAAAAAGGGGTCAATAATGACCAGAATTATTTATATAAATCTGGCAGTATTTATTATTGTAAACTTAATTGATGTTGTGTGCTTTTTGCTTAAGCTACCAAATGCACAAACTCTTTCATGGCTAGCAGTTCCTGCTGATTTGAATGTTCTGTTGCATCGCCCATGGACAATTATTACGTACATGTTTCTTCAGAAAGAATTATTGCACATTTTGTTTAATCTGTTATGGTTTTATTGGTTTGCAAAAATATTTCTTGACTATTTAGATGCAAAGAAATTGCTTGCTACATATATCATTGGGGGAATTGCAGGTGCCGTTTTTTATATTGCGGCATTTAATGTTTTCCCGGTTTTTAGACCTGTACTTTCGGAATCAGTAGCCTTAGGAGCTTCAGCATCGGTACTTGCAGTTGTTGCAGCAATCTCGTTTTATGTCCCAAATCTCACAATGAATCTGCTTTTTATTGGTCCGGTAAAATTAAAATATATTGCACTAATCTCTGTTTTAATAGATATTTTAAGCATTTCATCAAGTAACCCTGGTGGACATATTGCTCATTTAGGAGGAGCTTTGTGGGGATATATTTTTGTAGTGCAATATAAACGCGGGCTGGATTTATCAAAATGGTTTTCTGCTTTATCCGATTGGATTTATCGTATTTTTAAACCTAGACCTAGGCTGAAGGTTACATATAAAAAACCCGTCAATGATATGGATTATAACTTCAATAAAACAAAGGATCAGGAACGTGTAAATTATATTTTAGATAAAATCTCAAAATCGGGATACGGGAGCTTGTCCAAAGAAGAGAAGGATCTGCTGTTCAATGCGAGTAATAAGTGATGTTGAACAAAAATAAAAGGATTCATGCAGCAGGAAAAAAGTAACGGATATTTTTCACTTAAACGGGGTTATTCAAAAATATTTCTGTTTATTAATTTTCTGGCAGCAATGTCAGTTGGTCTTTCTTATCTTTCAATTTATATAAGTCCTGAAAAAGCGTGGTTGCTGGCTTTTTTTGGTCTTGCTTATCCGTATATTTTAATTGTAAATATATTTTTTATTATTATATGGATATTTGCCCGTAAGCTATGGTTTTTATTATCTGTAATATTTGTTTTATTAGGAGCAAATCACTTTAACGATTTTTTTCAGGTAAATCTGTTTGCAAAACAAAGTAAGCTCAAAGCTCCATTTAAAATGATGTCGTATAATGTGCGGCTGTTTGATCTTTATAATTGGGGTAAAAACTGGACATACAATAAAAAGAATAGAAATCTCATATATCAATTTTTACAAAAGGAACAGCCTGATATTATTTGCTTTCAGGAATATTTTACGGATACTTTAGGGAAGTTTAATTTATCGGATTCGGTGGCTAGATATATGAAAGCAAAACATTATTATGAATACTATAATGTAACTAACAGAGATCATCGTTTTGGGCTGGCAACATTTTCTTCATTTCCAATTGTTGGACAAGGTGCGATACGATTTAGTAAATCAAAAAATTCATCCATTTATGTTGATTTGAAAATAGAAAGTGATACGGTTCGGGTTTTTAATATTCATATGGAATCTATACATTTTCAGAAAGATGACTACAATTTTGTTGATAGTATATTGAATCCTGAGAAAGAACAAATTAGTCGTAGTAAAAAAATATATCGAAAACTTAGAAATGCGTTTACAAAACGTTCGCATCAGGCGGATATGCTTGCAGAGAGCATTGCTAAATCGCCATACCCGGTTTTTGCTTGTGGAGATTTTAATGATTCACCAATCTCATATGCTTACCACAAAGTCAGAGGTTCGTTAAATGATGCTTTTGAAGAGACGGGTAGTGGGATGGGGAATACATATCGTGGTGAATTGGCTTCTTTTCGGATTGATTTTATTTTGCACAGTAATTCAATAAAAATTGCGGATTATAATACGGTCAAAGTAGATTATTCCGATCATTACCCAATTTCTTGTATGTTTGAGCTACAAAGGAAGAAGTAGAGGCGTGAAAAAACTGATTTTTAAATTAGTTTACCAAAAGTAGTTTTGAAACATTTGTTTTAGAGCCATCTTCGTTCGTGCTAAAGATTAGATATACGCCAGATTGTACCCGATTACCCTGAAAATCTTTTCCATTCCAAACCGCCATGCCACCTTCAGCCTTTGTTTCAAAGACAATATTTCCGGTTACATCTGTAAATTTTACGTTCGAGTTGGTAACAAGTCCCTTTATAGTAATTAATCCTGTATATTCTGGTTTTACAGGGTTTGGAAACACAAGCACTTCGTTGAAATTTTCAGCACCATCTGTGGCACTGTTCCTGAAAGAAATAAGACCTTTATCTGTTCCAAAAAACACTTCCCCTGATGTCCCGTTTATAGCAATGCTTGTAATATTGTTCGATAGCAAAGGACTGTTTTCTGCTGTAAAGTGATAGAGTTGTGTTGAACAGTCTTCAGTCATAAGATATACTCCGGCACTTTCGGTTCCAATCCATTTTTTATTTGATCCATCTACAGAAATAGCAGTTACAATATCAGATTCAAGAAGGTAATTTGCTTGTCCTGCTACCTCGCTTGGAACCTTTATTTGCTGGGCATAAAATCCCGATGATGCAAATACGTTTTCCGGATTATAATATGCCACAATCCCTTTATTTGTACCAACCCAGATAGTTCCCTTAAGATCTTCAGCAATAGAGAAAACATCGTTTGTAATTGTTTTCCCATTTTCATCAAGCACTCCAAATTTTTTATGGTCATCATCAATTGTGTTTTCAAATGTACCTTTTTCGTTAAATGCAAAAAGTCCACTACCACGAGGTAATACTGCCCATTTATTATTGTTTTGGGTTACTATAAGACTCCCTATTTCGTTAGCCGCAGATCCATATGGAAAGGAATACCAGTTGCCTGCTGCTGTTTTTACTGAAAATGGAGAAGATGCTCCAGAATTTGCAACCCATAAATTATTGTCTTTATCAACGGCTAACCCATAAATTCTAAGAATTTTACTGCCTGGAATCATTGATTGCAACGAGCTGTTTGATAAGTTATATATTTTATTGAAGACACCATTTTGAAACTCAACAACGCCATAATTCCATGCTCCTGCATAGACAATATCTGAATTGTTTGGATTTACAAGCACATTAAAAAGATCGTATATTGTATCGGGGCTTAATTGTACAGATAAATTTGTGGACTTCCACTTTTCATCAATAAATGAATTTATTTCAGCATCGGTGAAGGTGTTATTCCATGAGCCATCCTTGGTTCCGGCAACTGTCCAGACTTTATTCCCTGCACTAGAAATAGCTGCAACATTAGATTTATCAGGACCTGGTGGATAAATTCTTTCGGCGGTCCAGGCATTGTCCATTTTAATTAGTCCGCCATAATAATCGGCAACCCAAAGTGTGTTAGATTCGTCTAATTCGGCCCACTTTGGATTAAATCCATCTGTCCAGAAATTTGTGATTTTTGCCTCATTCACATCGTAAGAGGTAATATCCCATGATGTAACAGCTAGCAATAAATTATTACAAGTTTTAATACATTGGAAATTTGATTGACAGCCTATAAACGAGGTCCATTGAGTTCCATTATACGATAGTATGCTATCTTTTCCCCATACTCCCGAATGATATAGGGCATAAACTTTATTGTTGAATGCGGCAACATTTGTGAATAATTTATTTGTTATCCATGCATATGGTTGACCTACAGGGATATTTGTAATACATTCCCATTCAGCAAAATTAACCAGATTTGGATTATCCTGCCTGCCTTTGTAAATACCTTTATCTGTTGCAGCATAAAGAAAAGAACCATCATACGTGATTTCATTAATATTTAGATAATCGCCATTTGTTCCTATCAGGTATGTGTCTTTAATCTCCAATTTTAAAAGGTCAATCACAACAATCCCAAACCCACAAGATAAATAAGCAAAATTTGATATTACAACCACATTATTGATTTTTTTTGATCCAGTCATTTCTTTGCTCTTAATATCTGCAATGTTTACAATATTGTTACCTTGCACAATATCTACGTTCCCATTTGCATATCCAACAACCAGTTGATCGAGTGCATTGTTGTATCCGGCAGCGGTAATGCCAAAATCAGAAAGCCCTGAAATTTTAGACATTTTTTCATAGCTATTATCATTTTTATTATACGAAAACATGCCTGACGTAGTAATACAGAAGACTTTTATATTTCCAACAATTACTTTTAATCCATGATGATACGGCAAATGATCGCGCCACTTGCCGACAGGGATGCCTTGTGCAATACAAAAATTAAGCGATAAGCACATAATCAGTAATACAGGAATATATGAGAAATGTTTTTGTTCCATATTTTTTATTGAATTCAACACAAAATAAACACTAATTTATGATTTTTATTATATCGGGGTAGTTTTTTTAAACAAATCTGATGTAATTCAAATATGTCAATACATGTGAGTGCTCTGAACATTCATAAATTGTATGTTGAAAAACTATTTATCGGTTCATTAAAGGAATTGTTATTTTTGTAAATAATTTTAAAAAAACAGTAATAAAAATGGCAGTAGAAAATTACAATGATGATAGTATTCAAACATTAGATTGGCAGGAACATATCCGCAGACGCCCTGGAATGTATATCGGA
This sequence comes from Bacteroidales bacterium, assembly GCA_036171035.1. GTDB lineage: Bacteria > Bacteroidota > Bacteroidia > Bacteroidales > GWF2-35-48 > GWF2-35-48. The sequence continues at coordinate 2,412 of JAVHQG010000334.1, read as the reverse complement.
AAACTTGGTGATGGATCTTCGCCAGATGATGGCATCTATATTTTGCTAAAAGAAGTACTCGATAATTCGGTGGATGAATACATGATGGGATTTGGGAAAAGCATTGATATAAACATTATTGAGGGGACGGTTGAAATCAGGGATTATGGGCGTGGAATACCTCTGGGCAAGGTGGTTGATGCGTCATCAATTATGAACACCGGTGCAAAATATGATTCGAAGGTTTTTAAAAAAACAGTTGGGTTAAATGGTGTTGGGATTAAGGCTGTAAATGCGCTTTCTCACAAATTTAATATTCAAAGTTTCAGAGAAGGAGAAGTAAAGAAAGTGGAGTTTTCTGAAGGGAAAATCATTAAAGAATATAAACTCGAAAAAACACAGCAAGCGAATGGTACCCTTGTTTCATTTATGCCTGATACTAAAATATTCGGGGAATATCGCTACATACATGATTACATCGAGAAAATGCTTCGTAATTATGTGTATCTGAATGCCGGGCTGTGCCTCAATTTCGATGGGAATAAATTTATTTCAAAAAACGGATTACTTGATTTACTCAATGAAAACATGAGCTCTCCGGCACTATATCCGATTATTCAGTTTATTGGAGAAGATATAGAAGTTGCAATTACGCACAGCACACAGTATGGCGAGGAATATTACACTTTTGTGAATGGACAAAATACTTCGCAGGGAGGGACACATCTTATTGCGTTTAAAGAAGCATTAGTAAAAACGATTCGTGAATTTTATAAAAAAGAATTTGACATTTCAGATATACGCACATCTATTATTGGTGCAATAAGTATTAAGGTGGAAGAACCTGTTTTTGAATCACAGACAAAAACTAAACTTGGCTCAAAGGATATGACTCCCAACGGACAATCTGTGAGAAATTTTATTGTAGATTTTATCAAAACAAATCTTGATAATTTTCTGCATAAAAATCCTGAAACGGCGAATATTTTATTAAATAAAATTCTTGATTCAGAAAAGGAGCGAAAAGCCATTGCAGGCATTCAAAAGATAGCCAAGGACCGAGCAAAAAAAGCTAATCTGCACAATAAAAAGTTGCGCGATTGTCGTGTTCACTATAATACCAATGAAGAGCGACGCTATGAGTCAACATTATTTATTACAGAGGGAGATTCTGCAAGTGGCTCCATCACAATTGCGCGAGATGTGAATACACAAGCAGTGTTTAGTTTGAAAGGGAAGCCACTGAATTGCTACGGTATGACTAAAAAAGTGGTATATGAAAACGAAGAATTTAATTTGTTGCAATCAGCACTAAACATTGAAGAAGAAATAGAAAATTTACGGTATCAGAATGTTGTAATTGCCACGGATGCTGATGTTGATGGGATGCACATCAGGCTGCTGCTGATAACTTTTTTTCTGCAATTTTTTCCGGATCTGATTCGAAATGGTCATTTGTATATCTTGCAAACACCGCTTTTTCGTGTAAGAAATAAAAGCAAAACTATTTACTGCTATAGTGAAAATGAAAAAGAAAAAGCAATGAAGCAGCTAAGCGGGAACATTGAAATTACAAGATTTAAAGGACTTGGAGAAATTTCGCCGGATGAGTTTAAACATTTCATTGGTAAAAATATCAGACTCGATCCAGTCATGTTAAAACGAGATGAATCAATCAGTGGAATGCTCTCGTTTTATATGGGGAAAAACACGCCTGACCGACAAGATTTTATTATTGAGAATCTTAAATACGAAGAGGAAGTTTTGTGATTTTTTGAAAAAAGACAGTTTTGTGCAAGCACCATTTATTATTATACTGTTTTTGCTTTTCAACGTTTGTCTTTATGGGCAGCGGCAAAAACAAACTACGCAAGCCGGAATAGGTATTGTTTATGATTTCCAGTCTAATGGAATTGCGCCGGAATTCCGTACACAGATTCCGGTATATAACCAGTTTTTTGTAACTCCTCGCATTGTTTATTTTCTCCCATTTAATGCTATTCATGAATTATATGCCGGGTTTGATGTGTCTTATCATTACCCTGCATACAGGAAATTTATTTTTTATAATTTTATTGGAGCATATTTTAATTATTGGTTCAATTATGCAAAATTTAATAGTAAAGTAGCACGTCAAACAAGCATTTCTATTGAAGGTGGAGCAGCTATGGAGATAAATATAGGGAATGTTACACCTTATTTGGAAGGTAGATATAACTCTAAATGGAGAGAAGGATTGATTGTTTTTGGTGTAAAAATTAAAATGAAGCGAAAAAATGGCTTGAATCGTGCTGTTAGTTGCCCGAACTTTCATTGAGAATTTTAAATTCTGGTAATTGAAAACATATCCCAAATAAGGGGAAAAGAACAACTAGGTGTATATAGTGTCAGCAAGAAAACGCCAATAATTTCGTTACTCTAGTTTTGAAAACA
>JAVHQG010000333.1:0-9480 GCA_036171035.1 Bacteroidales bacterium | reverse complement strand
ACTTGACTTGAGGTGCTGATTTTTACAAATTTTATAAAATGTTATTTCAAAAGAAAAATAAAATTCTTGACGAATTAGGTTTTTACATTGATCAGGATGGGATATTAAATCGTCTTTGGCGTGAAAATGGGGGATGGAACAGCCATTTAGATAATACAAAAAAATTCATACTACAGTCAGTTGACAAAATACAAAGAAAAGGTAAGGTAGCAGTACTTGGAAGTGGGTGGTTGCTTGATGTCCCTATAAAAGAGCTTAGCGAAAATTTTTCCGAAGTTGTTCTTTTCGATATAATTCATCCTAGAGAAATAAAAGCAAAAATGCAACGATATAAAAACATTAAATGTGTTGAAACAGACCTTACAGGGGGATATATTCAACTTGTTTCTGATCTTTGTCGCGATATTAGAAAAAACGGTAAACAACCTTTGATTAATCAACAAGTCCCCGTGTGCAATTTTAATGCATTTGACATGGTTATATCTGTAAATATACTTAATCAGTTAGATATTATTTTAACAGAATATCTTATGCGGTTTGGATTGTACACAACTTCCGAATTAAACGTTTTAAGGCAACGAATCCAACAACAGCACATAAATGCCTTGCCTTTAACAAAAACCTGTTTAATCACAGATTACGAAGAAATTCAGCATACAGATACAGGAGAAATTTTTACAAAAAATTTACTTTGGATTACACTTCCCGAAGGAAAAGATAGAACGATCTGGCAATGGAATTTTGATACTACAAAAACCTACTATGAAGACAGAAACACGATATTAAATGTTGTAGCTATGAATTTTTAATGAATCTAAAGTATTTTATTGCTATTCCGGGAAATATCCCTTCATAATACCACGTGTAGAATTGCGCACAAACATAACAATTTCATCACGTTCCTTGGTTGCAGGCATGTGAGCTTCAACATAATCGAGTGCTTGAGAATTGTTTAAACCTTTTAAAAACAGTATTCGATAGATTTCCTGTATTTCATTAATTTTTTCATTAGAGAAGTTTCTTCTACGCAATCCAATAGAGTTGATTCCAACAAAACAAAGTGGTTCACGTGCAGCTTTAACGTAGGGTGGTACATCTTTGCGTACGAGAGAACCTCCTGAAATCATTACATGAGAGCCAATATGAACAAACTGATGTACGGCAACCAGTCCACTAAAAATTGCCCAGTCATCAATATGCACTTCGCCGGCAAGTTGGGTGGCATTTCCCATAATAACGTTGTTGCCGATGCGGCAATCATGAGCAATATGAACATAAGCCATCAGTAAACAATTGCTTCCAACAATTGTTTTATATGTTGTTTTTGTCCCTCTGCTTATCGTAACCATTTCACGGATGATTGTGTTATCGCCAATTTCGGCAGTAGTTTCTTCTCCTGCAAATTTTAAATCTTGTGGCGTTGCTCCGATAACAGAGCCGGGAAAAATTTTACAATTTTTACCTATTCGTGTACCTTCAAAAATAGTAACATTTGAACCAATCCAACTACCTTCACCAATTTCAACATTTCTATCAATGGTAACAAATGGTTCAATAACAACATTCTCTGCAATTTTTGCATCTCTATGTACGTAAGCTAATGGTTGTTTCATGATAGTGATTAAATTTTTGTCTTAGCTACTTGAGCCATTAACTCTCCTTCAGCAACAACTGTATTACCAACAAAAGCCGTAGCTTTCATATTCGCAATACCGCGTCTGATTGGATCGATCAATTCCATTTTCAATATGAGTGAATCACCCGGGACAACTTTGTTTTTAAATCTCACATTGTTTATTTTTAAAAAATATGTGGCATAATTTTCAGGATCAGGCACATCATGAAGAACTAGTATCCCTCCAACTTGTGCCATCGCTTCAATAATTAAAACACCAGGCATCACGGGTTCTTCAGGGAAATGTCCGGTAAAAAAATTTTCATTAATTGTGACATTTTTAATACCAACAACATATGATTCTGTAAGTTCAATGATTTTATCTACTAAAAGAAATGGATACCTATGTGGTAACAATTTTCTTATTTGCAACACATCTAACAAAGGAGCAACAGTTGTGTTATAAACAGGTACGGCTACTTTTCCTTTTTCCTTTTTAATTATTTTTTTTATGATTTTTACAAATTCGGTATTTGAAAAATGACCTGATTTTTTTGCAATAATTTTTGCATTAATAGGGCAACCAATCAGAGATAAGTCACCTAAAAAATCGAGTAGTTTATGACGAGCCGGCTCATTGCTAAAGTACAAATCTACATTATTCAAAACACCTTGAGATTTTACCTGAACCTTTGGTTTATTAAATAATTCTGCAAGCCTATCGAGTTCTTCCTGTGTCACATCTCGATCACAAATAACGATTGCATTAGACAAATCGCCACCCTTAATAAGGTTGTTTTTTGCTAATGTTTCAAGCTCGTGAAGGAATACAAAAGTTCTGCAACATGAAATTTCATCTCTAAAATCTTTAATATCTTCTAATGTAGCATATTGGTTTACTAAAAAATTTGATTCATAATCAATTAATACATTAATACTAAATTTGTCATCAGGATATGCTGTGATTTCAATTCCTTTTTCAGGATCATTGTACACAATTTTTTCTTTTAGGGAATAGATATATTTCTCTGCTTCTTGTTCTACAACCCCTGCCATATTAATTTCGTCAAAATAAATACGAGAACTCCCGTCAAGAATTGGGGTTTCTTGTCCATTTAATTCAATTAATATGTTGTCGATACCTAATGCAAAAACAGCAGCCAGCACATGTTCCACAGTATTTACACGAACGCCATTTTCTTCAAGAACGGTACCCCTTGATGTATCTGCTACGTTTTCAATAATAGCTTTAATTATGGGATTTCCATCAATATCGGTGCGTTTGAAAACAACTCCATTGTTTGTTGGCGCAGGAAGGAATGTGAGTGTTACTTCGACTCCGGTATGTAACCCATTGCCTTTAACTGTAACGGGTTTTGCAATAGTTTTTTGTTTGAATGCCATTTAAAAATTTTCGTCAAACGTACAAGATTTTTTTATAATTCACAAACGAAGGGAACACAAAAACAAATTGGGATGTATAGAAATACGAGGTTTTGTTATCAGTGATTTTCTTTAAGAAGTTTTATTTCTTTCTGTAGTTCAATAATTTGTTTTCTGATATCAGGTAAATTTTTATATATAACATAGGATTTTTGATATTCTCGAATATCGTATGCAGGCGAACCTTGCACGGTAGAGCCAATTTCTTTAATACTAGCTCCAACTCCTGATTGGGCTGCAATTTTAACATTATCAGCAATTGAGATATGCCCAACAATACCAACTTGACCCCCAATCATACATTCTTTGCCAATTTTTGCGGATCCTGAAACTCCGGTTTGTGCACAAATTACAGTATTTTCACCTATGTCAACGTTATGTGCAATTTGAACCAGATTGTCAAGTTTTACTCCTTTCCGAATAATTGTTGAACCCATAGTTGCACGGTCAATAGTTGTGTTTGAGCCAATTTCAACATTTTCTTCTACGATCACATTTCCAACTTGTGGAACTTTTTTATAGTTGTGATCTTTTTGTACTGCAAATCCAAATCCATCGCCACCAATAACTACACCACTATGCAAGATGCAATTATGACTAATTTTACAGTCGTGATATATTTTTACACCTGAAAAGAGTGATGATTGATCGCCAACTTCGACGTTATCGCCAAGAAAAACATGTGGAAATATTTTAACATTATTTCCTATTTTAACGTTGGCTCCAATGTAGGCAAAAGAACCCACATAGCAATTTGAACCAAGTTTTGCCGTTGCATGAATAAAGGCCATTGTATCAATGCCTGATGGTTCGTTTTGAGTTTGATTATACAGTTCCAACAGTTTTGCAATAGCTTGATAAGAATCCTCAACCCGGATAAGTGTACCGGCAATATTTTTTTCTGGTTTAAAATCTTTATTTACCAGTATAATAGAGGCTTTTGTTGTATAGATAAAAGGTGTGTATTGAGGATTTGCCAAAAAAGTAAGAGTTCCGGGAGAACCTTCTTCAATTTTTGAAATATTATTTACCATCACATCAGGGTTGCCAACGATTACTCCATGCAGGAGTTCAGCAATAGCCTTTGCAGAAAATTCCATTTGTTCTAATAATTTTCACAAACCTATATGAATTTTCAAAGAAATACAAGAAAAATATGGAGTATAAAAACAAAAAGAAAACGACTCAAGTAATTTTCCTGAATCGTCATCTGTTGTAGCGGGAGCCAGACTCGAACTGACGACCTTTGGGTTATGAGCCCAACGAGCTACCACTGCTCCATCCCGCAATATATTTTGTGGTACGTTTCTTTTTCGAGGTGCAAAGATACGCTAATTTATTGAAATAACACCATATTCAAAGAAAAAATAAAATTATCCTTAATGGACAACAATAACCGGAGGATTATTTTTCTGCTTGAAATGTAGTAAGAGAGAAACTACTTCAAAAACCGTATAACTAAAATAGATGATTAAAAACGAGATTAAAAATGGGAAAACAAATTTTGGTTGAAGCCATATATAAAGAACCAAAAAGCCGATATTGACAAACATTTTAATGCCAGTTATAAGCATATATAATGATGAGAACTTTGCAAACCTTATATTTGAAATTTTCACAAGTATTGAATGCGAAATATATGTTAATGCGAAAAAATAAATAACAATAAAAGGGAATGCGGAGAAATAATATTTATTAAGACAAGTATTGAATAGTAAAAGTCCAATAGTAATTATCACAGCCGTAATGGTAAGGAGCTTTAAGAAAAAGTTTTTATTTAGCATTTTACTTTTTTTTTAACAAATCTTTCAGGACAAGATATAAGGAAATAAATACTGAAGTAATGCTTAATAAAACAGTAAAAACAGGAAATCTAAAAGCAAACCATTTATCAAGTTGGATACCACCCCAAACGCCAATCAGCACAACCGCTATCATTTGAAATCCAATGCTACTATAGCGAGCATAATCATTTATATGATTTGTCGGTTTTTTGTTCAGGTTCTTTTTTATAATCTGCATTAGAAGTTGCATTTCCGCCCATGTTGCAAGAGCCGGTAAAAACAGCGTTTGGTTCTATTGCAAGCTTATTGGTAACGATGTCTCCGGATATTTTTGCTGTAGCTTTTAATGAAAGTAGTTCAGAAACAATAATTTTTCCATCTACATTGCCAGAAATATCAGAGTTTTTACAATGAATTTCACCCTGAACTTTTCCTCCGGCTCCTACAATTACTTTTCCTTTAGTAGTCAGGTTGCCATTTAAATTCCCATCTATTCTAATATCGCTTTCGCAGATAACCTCTCCTTTGATAAGTGTTCCAACACCAATTAAATTGATGGCATTAGAATTAATTACGTCCTGTTCTATTCTTGCCATAGGTTTAAAATTAATTAATTGTTTATATTCTTGCCATCATACGCCCATTTTAAATAGACTGCTCCCCATGTAAAGCCGGCACCAAACGTTGTGAGAATAATATTATCACCTTTTTTTAGCTTTGATTCCCATTCCCACAAACAAAGTGGAAGTGTAGCGGCTGTAGTGTTACCATATTTTTCAATATTGATCATTACTTTACCGGCATCTAGTCCCATTCTCCGGGCAGTTGCATCAATAATTCTGAGGTTAGCTTGATGAGGTACAAGCCATGCAATATCTTTTTCTGTAAGTTTATTACGTTCCATAATTTCCACAGAAATATTCGCCATATTTAAAACTGCTGCTTTAAAAACCGGTTGTCCTTCCTGATAGATAAAATGTTCTCGTGCATCTACTGTTTCGTGGCTTGCCGGTTTAACAGATCCACCAGCTTTTTGGTGCAAGTGTGTGCGACCATATCCATCAGATTTCAATATTGAGTCTAATATTCCTAAATTATCGGTAGTAGGCTCTAGCATCACAGCACCGGCGCCATCTCCAAAAATTGGGCATGTGGCTCGATCTGTATAATCGACGATAGATGACATCTTGTCGGCACCAACAACAATAACTTTTTTGTATTGTCCGGTCTCAACGTATTTTGATGCTGTGGTTAATGCAAAAAGGAAACCTGAGCAGCCCGCATTAAGGTCAAAACTAAATGCGTTTTTAATACCTGCTTTATCAGAAATAATATTTGCCGTAGCGGGAAATTGCATATCGGGAGTAACTGTAGCACAAATAAGTAAATCAATTTCTTCGGGTGCGGTATTTGTTTTACGCAGTAGTTGTTTTACTGCTTCTGCCCCCATATCTGAAGTTCCTAAACCCTCCCCACGCAAAATTCTTCTTTCACGGATACCGATTCTAGTCATTATCCATTCATCGTTTGTATCAACCATCTTACTAAGTTCTTCATTCGTAAGAATATATTCCGGAAGATTTACGCCGATACCTGTAATTATTGCTTTTTGTTTTATCATTATTCTAATGCTTCTTTAATTTTCTTACACAAATTTGCGTCAACCACTTCTTTTGTGTGCAGTATCATGTTTTTAACAGCAGTTGGTCCTGAAATACCATGTCCAATCATTACTGTTGAATTAATTCCTAAAATGGGCATTCCACCATAGGATTCAAAATTAAATTTATTAAAAAAATCATCATTGAAATTTCTGCTTTTCGCAATTGTATAGAAAGCTTCTGCTTGTTTCAGCACAATATTGCCGGAAAATCCATCGCATACAACAACATCAGCTTTATCTGTAAATAATTCATTCCCCTCAATATTGCCAATGAAATTAAATTCGCTTGTGTTTTTCATAAGCTCAAATGCAGCTTTTGTAATAAGGTTACCTTTTTCTTCTTCGGCACCAATATTAAGTAGAGCTACTTTAGGATTTTTAAATTTATGAACCGCTTCAGCATAAATTTTTCCAAGAATAGCATATTGGAAAAGCACATCAGGTCTGCAATCAGAGTTTATGCCAACGTCTAGAATAATTCCGTTTTCGCCATTTTCTCTTGGAAGCGGACCAGTAATACAGGGTCTGATGATGCCTTCAATAGCTTTAATGGTATACATGCAACCAACAAGCATTGCACCAGTATTTCCGGCACTTGCAAAGCCATCGATTTCTTTATTGTGAAGCATATTAAACCCTACAGTAATGCTTGAATTAGATTTTTGCGAAAATGCTTTTGAGGGATGATCGCCCATTTCTATTGTCTCGGTAGTATGAACAATTTCAAAAAGGGACTTATCAATTTTTTCCTTTTGTAAAATTTCAGAAATCTGATCTTCGTTGCCAATCAATACCAAAGTAATATGGGCGGGCAAAACATGACGAGCCTCAATTGACCCCAAGACAATAGCTTCAGGAGCAAAATCGCCGCCCATGATATCAATTCCAATCCTCATAGAGACTATTTTTTAAATTTAGTTATCTGCTACAACTTTTTTCTCAATTGCTAATTTGCCTCTATAGAAACCACATTCCGGACAAACCCTGTGGTACAGGACAGTTGCATTGCAGTTAGAGCAAGTTGATAGCGTTGGTGCTTCAGCTTTGTAGTGCGTTCTTCTTTTATTTCTTCTCTGTTTTGAGATCTTGTGTTTAGGATGTGCCATTTTGGTAAAATTAATTAATTAAATTTTTGAGATCTTTAAAAATATTATTTTCAAATGTTACATTTTCTTGTAACAAAATTTTATTAAGTTTTTCTATCATAACCGGGTTACAAGTGCTCTCACCATTGTCAGAGCGATCAGGATGAACCTTTCTGATTGGCAGACTTAAAACAGCAAACTCATAAAAATATTTTGCAATATTAAGCTCACTATCATTTGCCGGAATCACTACAACTTCATCTGATTCATCTTCATGAGTTGCCCCAAATTTAACATACAATAATGCATGATACATTACAGGTAAATCAAATATATCAAGGCATCTGTCGCATTCTGTTTGAATTGTTCCTGCGAGTTCAAAAGTTAGTTTCAACAAGTGAGGTTTTTTATCAAGTGTAACTTGCGTTATGATGTTAGCAGAATGGATTTCTGAAGTTTCAAAGTTAGCAAAAAATTCATCATCCAAATTATACTTGAATACATGTTCTCCATTAGGAAGACTGCCAAAAGAAATCGTATATTTTTTTAAATCACCCAAGCCTGTTTACTTTAGCGTAAAATAGTGGGCAAAATTATAAATTAATCTTTAAAAAAAAAATATGCTGACAATATTTAATTTACCACTGGAAATCAGCATTATATCTGTTTCTTCATGGCAATTCGGAAGGTTGTGCCATTATTCATTTCGGAGTTTTTCACAAATATTTTGCCGGCGTGGTATGTTTCGATGATTCTTTTTGAGAGAGAGAGACCAAGTCCCCAGCCTCTTTTTTTCGTTGTATATCCCGGTTTAAAAATAGTTTTAAACTGTGATTTTGATATTCCTTTACCAGAATCTTTTATGTCGATATAAACAACCTGCACATTATCTGTGATATAAACATCAAGAGCTCCTTCACCATCCATGGCATCTACTGCATTTTTACAAAGATTTTCAATGACCCATTCAAAAAGTGCAATATTCAAAGGAACGTTCAATTCATTTGTTTCTGAAAAATGAAGAGTAAATACTATTTTGCTTGATGTTCGGGATTTAATATAATTTACAGCTTTGACAATTATTTCAAGAATATTTGTGGGAGTGAGCACGGGTGCTGAGCCGATTTTAGAAAAACGTTCTGTGATTGTCTGAAGACGTGACACATCTTTTTCTAGTTCTACTACCATGTTTTGGTCGATATTTTGTGTGCGGAGCAGCTCAATCCACGCCATAAGCGAAGATATTGGCGTACCAAGCTGATGAGCAGTTTCTTTAGACATGCCTAGCCACACCTGATTTTGCTCTGCCCTGTGCGACACACTTAATGCAAAATATGACACAAGAATAAAAAGGAAAATAACACCAAGTTGAATAAATGGATAGTAAGCAAGCTTTGTAAGTAATGTTGAATCTTTGTAATAAATAAATTGCTTGTGGTTATTGAGCAGTTTTATTTCAATTGGCTTGTGTTGTTGTTTCATTATTTCGAGCTGCTGCTTGAGATAAAACACATTATTTACCTTTAGTGAGTCAAGGTTTCGGTTATAAAGGATGCTATCGTTTTCGTCAGTTAGTATTACAGGAACGGTTTCGTTGTCTTTTACTACTTCGTAAATAAAACTCACATCCTGATCAATATTGTCGTTACTTGCAAGTTGGCGAGTTCCCTCTGCCCAAAGCTTCACTTTTTTACGTTCCTCATCAGACAGCTTTTTCACAAGCACATTGGTGTACCATAATGAGATAATACCTATTAAAACTGCTGTTATGAAGAGCAGTAGTTTCCATGTTTGTTTTTTAGAATATATATTCATTTACAGCGCCAGTCTTTTATATAGTGTCAGCAAGAAAACACCAATAATTTCGTTACTCTGTTTTGAAAACAGTCA
>JAVHQG010000332.1:0-1835 GCA_036171035.1 Bacteroidales bacterium | reverse complement strand
AAAGTAAAATAGAACAAACTCATTTAAAAAGAAATTATTTTTTTTATAATCAAGAATCTATTAACCACTCATTATAGGTATCCTCTTAATTCTTTGATTTTTTCATCGGTAATGTAGTCGTCGTAATCCATCTGTTTGTCAATAATTCCTTTTGTTGTAAACTCAATCACACGATTGCAAACAGTTTGAATAAATTCATGATCATGCGATGACATCAGGATATTCCCTTTAAATTTCATAAGTGTATTATTGAATGCCTGTATTGATTCCAGATCTAGATGATTGGTTGGAGTATCTAGAATCATCACATTTGCATTACGAATCATCATTCTGGCAATCATGCAGCGCACTTTTTCACCACCGGAAAGGACATTTGCTTTTTTATAAATTTCCTCACCTGAGAAAAGCATTTTCCCAAGAAAACCCCTCAAATATAACTCGCTGGTATCTTCAGAAAATTGTCCAAGCCAATCCACAAGAGTAATATCTTTTGTAAAAAGTGTTTCGTATTCCAGCGGTAAATACGCTTTCACAATTGTTTGTCCCCATTCAAAAGTTCCTTTGTCGGGCTGCATATGACCTTTGATAATTTCAAAGAATGCAGTCATTGCACGAGTATCCTTTGATAAAAATATTATTTTATCATTTTTATTTATAATAAAGTTTAGATCTTTAAAAAGTGTTACACCCTCAATACTTTTGGTAAGATTTTTAACTTCTAAAATATTATTTCCGGGTTCGCGACCGGGAGTGAAAACAATACCGGGATATTTTCGTGTAGATGGTTTTATCTCTTCAAAATTTAGCTTTTCAATCATTTTTTTACGACTGGTAGTTTGCTTTGATTTTGCCACATTGGCACTGAAACGTGCAATAAATTCCTGTAACTCTTTTATTTTTTCTTCAGCTTTTTTATTTTGTGCAAGTTGCTGCCGCAAAGCCAACTGACTTGATTCATACCAAAAGCTATAATTTCCTGAGAAGAGCTGTATTTTACTAAAATCAATATCGACAATATGCGTACAAATAGAGTCTAAAAAATGCCTATCGTGAGAAACCACTAAAACGGTATTATCAAAATTGGTAAGATAATTTTCAAGCCAATTAACAGTTTCTAAATCTAGATCATTAGTAGGTTCATCGAGCAATAGATTATCTGGTTTTCCGAACAGAGCCTGCGCTAAAAGAACTTTCACTTTTTCTTTGCCACTTAATTCCTTCATCTTTTTTTTATGATGCTCCTCTTTAATCCCAAGTCCGCTCAACAGGCTTGCTGCGTTGCTTTCAGCATTCCAGCCGTCCATTTCGGCAAATTTTTCCTCAAGTTCAGAAGCCCTTAATCCATCTGCTTCAGAGAAGTCTGGTTTTGCATAAAGTGCATCTTTTTCTGTCATAATTTCAAGCAATTCAGAATGCCCCATTAAAACAGTATGTAACACCTCCACTTCGTCAAATTCAAAGTGATTTTGTTTTAATACAGAGAGTCTTTCTCCTTTACCAAAAGTAACGCTGCCTTTTGTGTTTGGCACTTCGCCATAGAGTATTTTAAGAAAAGTAGATTTTCCGGCACCATTTGCGCCTATTATGCCATAGCAATTGCCGGGAGTAAATTTCATATTCACTTCCTGAAATAAAATACGTTTTCCAAACTGGATACTTAAATCTGATACGGTAATCATTAAAATAAGGGATTTATTTGTGCATAACTAATCTATGGGATATAAGGCATAATAAAGAATTTATAATCTTTTAACCTATGCCACTATCAATATACTTAGTATCAGCAAGAAAACGCCAATAATTTCGTTAAACAACCCACAGGCTCGCTCATACTG
>JAVHQG010000331.1:0-9492 GCA_036171035.1 Bacteroidales bacterium | reverse complement strand
GGGTAGTAGGGATAATAAAACAACTAAAAAATTTGTTGCATGAACCCAATAAGAAATTCTTATTTCAAAAAGTATTAATATGGATGAAAATTATTATTATTCGGGATAACAATTGATTGTCTTGATGGAGCTGTCCCTGCAAAAATCCCTAATCCATTGATAACATTGGTGTAAACCATTACAGGTTCAGCGAAAGGGTTTCCGTTTGCGTCTGAATATTTGTTCATGGACTTGTAGTATAAATAACAACTTTTTGAGACGGACGAGAGCTGAAAATACACGTTGCCACTAGTATTGTTATCGAGGTATATGGTTAGCTCATATGTTTTCCCATCAAACAATCCATCGTCGAACAGGGCGTCATTTCCTGATGAGAAATCTGTAATAGCGGGATCATCTGACTCAAAATATGGCGGATTTGAATATAGATCATTCGATGGAGCTTCAATGGTTAATCGGTAATAATTTTTTTCGTTTGCGATATCATGGAATTTAATTTTGCATTGCAGCATGTCACGTTTTTCTCCCATGCCTCCCATTGGACCACCACTCCCAACAAATATTGTAGTTGCGGTATCAATAGAGAGAATCGGAATTTGTAGAGGGATTTTGTCTGTTGCTTCTACATCTTGCAAATCATTAGCCTTCACTTTTACTGAATAGTTTGCATTGATTACCGGATAAATGGTGTGCGAAGAGTAGTTGCCCATTGATGTGTGATACATGGTATCAATTAGCATATCATTTTTGAATAGCAAAACTTGTGCATCAGTGATGTATGTTGGTTGTCCCCTATCTAAAATATGGATGCTTCTGCTGATGTTTACACTTATAGTTGATTGCAGCGTAAGAATTCCGTTGACAACAATTTTACGACGGTCGTTTTTAATATCCATTTGAATAGTTTTTTCACAAGCGTAAAACAGCGTAAAAGAGCAGAGCATAGCAATAAAGCTGAATCTGTTTATGAAATATTTTATTTTATATCTTATGTTCATTAGTTAAAATTTAAAACTATATCTCACAAATGGAATCACAGGGAACAAGCTGATTTGTTTCAATACAGTGTTTCCGCTGGCATCGTTGCTGAAATATATATAGAATGGATTTTGTCGGTTATAAGCATTGTATAATCCAAAGCTCCATGTGCGAGCCCAATATTTTTTGTCTCTGTGAAAGTTGATTCCTAAATCCATCCTGTGGTATGCCGGTGTTCTATATCCGTTGCGACCATCGTATGATTCAACAACACCGTTGCTGTACGTGTTTGTTGTGTTCCCTGCGTACGTGTAATATTTTTCTGTGGGGAGGCTCACTGCGTTTCCTGTGCCATAAACCCAAGTGAGACCAGCATCAATATGATTATTAAATTTGTATGTCACAGCAACACTTATGTCGTGTCTGCGATCGTATTTGTAAGGATATTCTTTTCCAAAGTTTAGTTCATCAAATTGGCGCATAGACCATGAAAGTGTGTAGCCAATCCAGCCACTTAATTTTCCTAGATTTTTTTGTAGCAAAACTTCTGCACCGTAGGAATATCCATTGCCGGAAGTAATTTTATCTTGCCAATCGTTGCTTGCCGAAAAGAAATTTGCACCCTCTTTATATTCAATTAAATTTGACATGGTTTTATAAAATCCTTCTACACTTAAATCAACATATTTATTAATGGAATACATTCCGCCTATAGCATATTGATATGAATGTTGAGGCAATACTTTGTCTGTTGATGGAAGCCAAAGGTCGGTAGGAAGCCCGATGCCTGAATTTGTAAGCAAATGAATATATTGTGTCATGATTGAAAAGGCAGCTTTTACGGATAGTTTTTCATTGATTAGAAATCGTCCGGAAGTGCGTGGTTGCAGGGACTGGTACAGTTTTTCTTTTACGTAGAATCCTGAATAATGTACTCCTATATTTACTTTCCAACGTGCGCCAAGTTTTATATCGTCTTCAACGTAGGTGTAGTATTCATTAGCAAAAATTTTATTATTTCCTAGTGACGTGTCAATTGATGTACCCGAGTTTTTTGCTTGAATGGCTAATATTCCCGGACTAAATGTGTGATAACTGGTATTTGCACCAAACTTAATGGCATGGTCGGGTATTGGCATATAGTCGAAATCTACATTGCCTGCCCAGTCATAAATACCGGAAGAATATTTAAAGCTGAATGAAGAGTTATCGAAAGATGATTCATTTACTGTAGTGAAATTGTAGCGGCTATATGTTGCTGTGGTGTTTAAAAATAATTTATTGCTGATGATATAGTTCCATCGCAATGCCGTGGTGATGTTGCCCCAGTGTAGGTCGAATGAAGTTTTATTTTTATAGCTGACTCCATTTTGTTGATAGCTGTCGTCCATGTGCAGATATGCTTTGTCTAGTCCATGATAGATGCTGAGAAAAATTCTGTGTTTGTCATTGATTTTATGATTGATTTTTGCGTTGATATCATAGAAATAATATCCGCCATAGCTGTTGCTATTTAGATAAGCTTTTTGAAAAGGTATGGTGAGTAAATCCAAATATGTTCTTCGGGCTGAAATAATACATGAGGTTTTTTCATTTGCAATAGGTCCTTCTAATGTGAGTTTTGATGAAATAATTCCAATAGATCCCTCCCCATGAAATTCTTTGTTGTTTCCTTCCTTCATGTAGATGTCAAGTACAGATGAAAGTCGTCCTCCATATTGCGCAGGAAATCCTCCTTTTATCAGACTTACGGTTTGAATGGCATCTGCATTAAATACAGAAAAAAAACCGAACAAATGATCTACATTATAAACGGGAACTCCATCAAGCAAGATTAGATTTTGATCTGGACCACCGCCTCGCACATAAAGTCCACTTGTGCCTTCTCCGCCCGATTGTACACCGGGCATCAACTGAATTGTTTTTAAAATATCTACTTCTCCCATAAAAACAGGCAGCTCTTTAATTTGTTTAATTGGTATTTCAATCCGGCTCATTTGCGAACTTTCTACAAGTTTTTCTGTTCTTGTTTCTTCAATCGTTACTTCTGAAAGTTCAGTTGATGACTCAAGTTTAAATTTGATTATGGTATCTTTTTTTAGATTTATTTCTTGTTGAAAAGGTTTGTATCCAACATACGAAAATGTGAGTTTTATTTTTCCGGGTGGAAGTGTGAGGCTGTAAAATCCGTAATTGTTGGTAAGTGTTCCTTTCATGGAGATTGCATCATAAACGTTGGCATTTATGAGCTTTTCGCCATTTTTTAAATCTTCGATTGTGCCACTGATTGTGACTTTTTGTGCATAGGCATTTATAGTGCATAGTATTATGGCAATTTGTAAATACTTAAACATTTTAAAAGACGTTAAGCATAATTAAGTAACCTAGTCCAAGCAACATAATGATTTTTGCAATTGCACTAGCCATCCGAAAATCATTTTTATTTTTGGCTTGGATGATTTTGTAAATTAGTATTAGCAGTGGGAATAATAAAGCAATAATGAAATACCAAAATGAGAAATCGTTTTTTAAGTATTGGAAATAACAAAATCCTATTGAAAAAATGGTAAACAGAATTAATAATACTACTATGATCTTTGTATAGAAAATACCAACTATTATTGGTAATGAATTTCTTCCAATTTGATAATCGCCTTCAAAATCTTCCATATCTTTAATGATTTCACGTAAAAGTGTAGTGATAAATGCATAATATGAAAATCCTGTAATCCAGGCTATGATTACAAAAAAAGATATACCTTGTTGTAGTAAAATGGGTTTGTATGTTGTGTTTAATAGTGGAATTTCAAAAAGTGCTACCATGAATGGAACGAGCCCTGTAAGAATTGCTACAATAATATTTCCTATTAAAAACTGTCTCTTATATGTAGTTGAATAATACCAAAGCAATCCAGAGATGAGGACAAAAATTACACTGAATCCGATATGTCCGATGTAGAAAGATAGATACACACCAATAAGTACCCCGATTACATTTAAAATAATGTGCAATTTCATTGCCAGCCGTCGTTCAATTATAGTTCCAATAATTACGCGTTCCGGTCTGTTTTGCATGTCGGTTGGTCGATCAAAATAATCGTTAATAATGTATCCTGCCGCAGTGATGAGCATGGTAGATAATACAAGTAAAAAGAAGTGAAATTCGTTGAGTTGTAACTGAAAATGGTTGATTTTTAAAATCGGATACACAATGCACCATCTTATAAGATATTGAGTAAGTCCTACAATGAGTAGATTCCATATGCGTACGAGTTTTAGAAATGCCAGCATTTTATTATTTACAATTATACAACATTACCAATGAAATGCGTCTGTATCCATCCATTTCCCTTGTGCACGCATCACTTGCTCAATCACATCTCGCACACATCCTTCGCCACCTTTAAAAGACGATATGTATTTAGATATTCCTTTAATTTCTTCTGCCGCATCAGCAGGGCATGTGGCTATTCCAACTTGTTTCATCACAAAAAAATCCGGTAAGTCATCGCCCATATAAAGAACCTCTTCGGCTTTTAAATTATTTTTCTTGAGATAGGTCTCAAAATCCACAGTTTTATCATATGAACCAATGTAAATATCTGTTACGC
Source organism: Bacteroidales bacterium (assembly GCA_036171035.1). Classification (GTDB taxonomy): domain Bacteria; phylum Bacteroidota; class Bacteroidia; order Bacteroidales; family GWF2-35-48; genus GWF2-35-48. The sequence goes on along the minus strand of JAVHQG010000331.1, from coordinate 4,903 downwards.
CAAGTCCTTCAAACCTCATTTTTATTGATTCGCTTTTCCCTCCACTGATAATTGCAACGGGATATTTTTTTTTTATAGCAAACTGCACAGCATAGCCGTCCTTCATGTTCATTGAGCGCAGTTGGTCTCCCGTGCCTGAGAGTATAATGTTCCCCGAAAAAACACCATCAACATCAAATACAAAGGCTTTTACAGCCAAAAGTTTTTCTTTAAAATTACTCATCAGTCAATTTCAATATCATTAATTATAGAAAAATGTTTTTTATTTAATGTTTTTACAGACATGTTATTTGACTTTGCTGTTGCTGCAATGAATATGTCCCGAAACTCAATTAGTTTATTAACTTTTTTTAATTGGTGAAATATCTCTGAAGATATTATTGCTATTTCTTTTGTGAAAGGAAGAATTATTAATCCATCAGTTAACAGTCTGATATCGTCCCTTTTTTCATCATTAGTTGCTCCCATGTAAAGTTCATAAATCGTTACAGCGGAAACGTATAAAGTTGAATTATCAGGTATCAGATATAATTCAGTTTTTGTCTTATTTTTTGCTCTCAAATAGTCTATAAAAATACTTGTGTCAACTACCATTTTGTTTCCGGCCATTTGTTCAATTGTTTTAAGTTATCTTTGAGATAATTGATATCTTCCTCTGTCCAAACAGAAACTTTCAATATTTGTTTTTTATAAGTAGAAAGTTTATTAACTTTTTTATTTTTATGTAAAAGATATTCTAAATAATCTAAAACTTCAATTTTTGAGATATTGTCTAAAAGGTCGAATTTTAATAGTAAATCACCCATTCTGATTTATTTTTTATGAATATTTGATTCTGCAATACTTTTGCTTACAAAGCTATAAATTTTTTCTATAAGCGGATTTTCTGAAAGCATTTCTTTCTGTTTGTTCATAATAATTTTATCATTTCTGTTGGCAGGACCTGTTTGTGCTGCTACTGATCCAATTAAAAACGCATTGTTTTTGGTTTCTTCAATTAATGATTTTAGAATGGCAAAATTAATTTTTTCCGATTGTAGTATTCCGTTTGCAATGGCATACATGTGATTTGTAAAATTACTTGCAAATACAGCAGCTAAATGAATTTTAGCACGTTGCGCTGAAGTATATATTTGCACGTTGTCGGAAATTCTTTTGGCTATTTCTTCTAATATTTCTTCAATATTTTTATTGCAGCCTTCAATGCAAATTGGCACATTTTTTAAGTTTATAATTTTATTTTTGTTAAGGGTTTGTAAGGGATAAATTACACCAAAATTTGATGTGTATTTTTTTAGGATTTTCATATCCGTACTTCCTGATGTGTGTACAAGAAGTGATGGCGAAAATTTTAATTTGTTTAGTGTTGATACCATTGCTTTATCCGATACAGATATAATATAAATATCAGCATCTATCTTTATATCTTCCACTGAATTTGTAAAATCAGACTTTGTATGTTTTGCTAATATTTTTGCAGATTTTTTTGTTCGACTGTAAATTTGAATTATTGAGCATCCTGAATTTTTTAATGCAATGCACAAATTTGTTGCAAGATTTCCTGCTCCTATAAACACTATTTTCATTTGATATTTATTTTATCGGTAAAATATTAATCTGTAACTAAAAATTTACCACATAAAACAGTCCCTTTTTTTGTGATAATTTTATAAAAATATAATCCTTGCCCGAAATTTCTTTTATCTATTGCTGTTTGCATCGAATAAATTGGCTTCTGTGAAAAAATTTGCTTCCCGGATAGATCAAAAAAAAATGTCTCTAAAATTTCATCGGTAGTCTCTATCAATTTGAGCGAAGATATATTTGTTACCGGATTTGGATAAATAATGCATGTTGTGAATATATCGGAAAATAATTTTTCTACAGATGTCTCAATAATAAACGGAATAGAGTAATCAGATGTGCAGCCGTTTATTGTTGTTGTTGCGATACACCAACCGCTAAACGAAATGGGAATAAATGGAGTCGAAACGCCTATGATCAATGTTCCGTTAGCATACCACTGAACATTACTTGTAACATTTGCATAAATTGTATCGTTGAATGCTGTTAGCTGTGGTGCGGCTGGTTTTGGGTTTATTGTAATTGTTATCTTTGCTCTTGAACTTTCACATCCACCTATGGTTTGCGAAACAAAATACTGGAAAGTACCCGAATTTTGTGTTGAAGGTACTGGTGCTATGGATGTTCCCAATGTAGCTGTAGAATCTATGTACCATATTAAATTCTCACCAATAGCTGCTAAAGAGTTTGCTGTATCAAATTGGCAATATATTTCCGGTGTATTAATATATGGTGGAACAACATTTGTTTGAACATCAAAGAAATCAAGAATTTTGTTCATCAATTGAAATCTTGAAGAATCTGGATAAACTGTTTCAAATGGGAATCCGAGATTTACAATTTTTCCTGTTTGTGACCCATTTGGAAACATCCCATTGAATGATACACCAGCATTTTGAGCTGTTTCACCTACATATCCTAAACAGTTTATCCCACCGTTTATTCCGTTGATTACATCAGGGTAACTTACATTGTATGCACCATGTGTTCCATCATCAAAACTAAAATTACTTATATTGTTGAAAATTTCTCCGACAACAGGTGTACATTGATAAAATGTGTTAGATTGCCCATTTGGCGCATCATTCACGTATGTTGCTTTCAAATAATTATTGTAAAAATCTTTATCAGTGGTCGTACCTGAATGATCGAGATCCCACGCAATTTCGCCACCGGAAATAAACAGGTTACCTCCTGATTCAAGAAATGTTTTTACAAGTGTTTGCTCTGTATTATTGAATGTTTCATTAGCTGTACTTTCATTTCCTAAAATGTAATCTGCAATTTTATAATCTGTTAGATTTACTAAACCGCTTATTATTGCTTCATTGGTTGCTGATGAAAAGTTGGTTAAATGATGGTAAAATGCAGTGCCATGTTGCTTGATAAAATCATATGTGTTTCCGGAAATGGAACGATCAAATCCATTTACAATAATGGCTTTTGGTGGACACGCAGATGTTACTGCACCAAGCATTTCAGAGTATGTAGTGGTGTCGGAATTTCCTATCGCTGCAATTCTGATAAAATATAAATGATTGTTTAATAGTCCTGTAACAACGGTGTTTGATGAGGGATGATATTGAGGTGCGTTGAATGTAATTCCATCATCACTTAGTTGTACTTTGTATTGTTGAATGTTTGCATTCACTTGTGTTACGATTCTAAGTGAGTAGCTATTTTCACTTGTGATTGCAAATACAGTAGGTGTTGACAATGAGTCTGTTGTGCCGGGATAATATGGAATTGAAATTGCTCCTTCATCGCTTAATAAAGAATTTAAGGTTGATGATTGCAGTATCCCTGAAATGGTGTTTGTGGCTTCATTTATTGTAATTGATTTTTGTACCAGCCTGATCCCATGGCTATAGTCAGCATATGTCTCTTCATGACCTGCATATAGGGGCTGAATAGGAATTCCATTTAATTGATGCCAACCATAAATAACTACTCTTCCGGGGGCAGGATTTCCATAAATACTGTTAGAAATTATCACATCTTTTTTATCTCCGCCAACAAGTTCTCCTAATGGATGTGCGTTGATTACTGCACTCCGCTGCCCCCACACGGTAGTGTTATGTTGGCTCATAATTGGAATGGTTGTCATTTGTGAACTTGGCGGAATGCTTGATGGAGCGAGTTTTACGGTTGCTGCATTCCATATCTGATTTACCATTTTTCGTGTAGGTAAAATACATCCCACAAAATCTGCAATGCGTTGCGCAAGCAAGGGTGTCATAGGGCAGAGAAAATAGTCTGTATCATTCCCAATGGCTAAGTAATCCGGGATTGTATAGTATTTTATCGTATAACTTGTGCTGTTGATTGTTTCTGTAAATGTTATTGGAATTAAATTTCTCTGGAAATTAGGTATATTTCCCGATGTAACTTCTGCCCATATTTGATTTTCCCTGTTTGTTAAAGTATAATTTGTTACTAATGAAATAAATTGGCTTCCAGATAAAGCATTTGTTTGTCTTGCAGGCAAATTAAGGGTTTGAGTAAACGAATGCAATGCAATTAATAAAAATACAAGTACTAAAATATTGTGTTTCATTTTGTTTTTATTACTAAAAGTCAAATATACTATTTTTACTTTAAAAAAAATGTATTGCCATAATGGACTTGTATTTTAATGATTCTGCTATTTTTGCAAAAAAAATATATAAATGCCACTTCTTAATTTAAAAAATTATAATATTATTCTTGGTTCGCAATCGCCACGTAGAAAACAATTACTTGAAGGGCTTGGAATAGATTTTTCTGTAAAAACACAGGATGTTGAAGAAAAGTTTTCGAATATATTGAATAAGTGCGAAATTGCTGTTTATCTAGCAGAGCTGAAGGCTTGTGCACTTGAAAATGCAATGGCAACTAATGATTTAATAATCACTGCTGATACAATTGTTTGGTTAAATGGCGAAGTGCTGGGGAAACCAATTCATTATGAGGATGCATACCAGATTCTTACAAAATTATCTGGTCAAAAACATGAGGTAATTACTGGTGTTTGCATTAAAACAAAAACAAAATCTGTTAGTTTTCACGCAATAACAGATGTGTACTTCAAAACTTTATCTGAACAAGAAATAAAATATTATTTAGACAATTATAAACCGTATGACAAAGCAGGTGCATATGGTGTTCAGGAGTGGATTGGGTATGTTGCAGTAGAGCGCATTGATGGCTCATTTTATAATGTGATGGGATTGCCGATTCAACAACTATATGAACATTTATTGAAATTTTAAAAAACTTCAAACTTCAAACTTTGAGTCCACTCCGAAAAGTCCAAAAAATATTTTCCAGCGATTTTTTG
>JAVHQG010000330.1:0-1862 GCA_036171035.1 Bacteroidales bacterium | reverse complement strand
ACACTAAATAATCTATGGATTGTTTTGTAATCAGTAATTTGTGGGTGAAATTGCTGTAAATTTTATTTACAATGTTTGATTTACAAAAAAAAATTGTAATATTGCAGAAACTTAATTCAACTTGACAATGGAAGATATTGAAAGGAAAGATAAGGATGAGATTTTTGCAAAGGCAGTAAGAGCAGGTAAAAGAACGTATTTCTTTGATGTAAAATCTACAAAAAAAGGTGATTATTACTTAACTATTACCGAAAGTAAAAAAATATTTGATACAGAGGGAACGTTCCATTTCGAAAAACACAAGATTTTTCTCTATAAAGAAGATTTTGAAAAATTTAACGAAGGGCTATCCGAAGTGATGGAGTATATCAAAGTTAATAATACTGAAATTCCTGAGGAATCTTCTGACACCCCGGATGTAGAAGAAGATAAATAAAAATTTATAAATTAATTGAAGCTGCTTTTGCAGCTTTTTTTTTGTTGATGTCTGCCTAATTTTGTGAAAATAGAAAGGCATATTTGTTATATGTCAAATTTTTAACTATATTTCGGATTACAATCAACATATTATGCCATTTTGAAATTTCCATTTATTATATATATTTTTCTTTTTTTTAATATTACTGCATCTTTAGCTCAAAACGATCAAGATTTAGACGTAATAATTAAAGAAAAAGAAACACAGCTTTTTTCTGTTAAGAAAAGTGAGCAAGATATTATAACTCAGCTCGAAGACTTAAAATTGCAGAGAGTTCGTCGTGATTTGCAACTCAGAGGTCTCCCAAAACAAGAAGAAGGTAAACTTATTATTAATCATTCTGCGATGTCTATTTGTTGGGATGACGAATATAATGTAGCTAAATGGGTTGCACACATAATCACTCCTGATATTATTAATGGCATTCAGTCTAGATCAAATGATTTCCGAAAAGATACACTTTTGCGTAAACAAACGGCTGATAAAAATGATTATTGGGATAGTGGATTCGATCGTGGGCATTTGGCTCCTTCAGCCGATTTCAGATGGTCGAAAAAAGCCTTGAGTGAATCATATTTCTATTCAAATATGGCTCCACAAAAACCTGAACTAAACCGTGAAAGATGGGCCGATTTGGAGGATAAATTGCGCAAATATGTGGCAGAATATAACGAACAATTATATGTTGTGACTGGAGGAATACTTCGCAAAGGCTTGCCTGTTTTGGGAGAGCATAGTGTTACGATTCCCGAATATTTTTATAAAGTTGCTCTCGATTATGAAGGCGATGAAAAAAAAGGGATTGGTTTTATTATGCCAAATGGCAAATGCGAATTTCCTGTAATGCAGTATGCTGTTAGCATTGATAGTGTAGAAAAAATAAGTGGATTGGACTTTTTTACTTCCTTACCCGACGATGAAGAAGCAAAGATTGAGGCAACTTTTGATATAAAAAAATGGCTTATTGAAAAAGAAAAAGATGATGTGCTTCCTCTTGACCCTAAAACGCTTCCTAAAAAAACTTTTAATACGATTCAGGCAAAGGTTCTTATTGGCGAAAAATCAACCGTTTGCGGAACTGTTGTCTCCACAAAATATCATGAAAAATCTGGAGGTACTTTTATAAATCTAGATCAAAAGTTTCCAAACCAAATATTTACAATATCTATCTGGAAAGCTGATAGAGTTAATTTTAGTTATACGCCTGAAAAAGAACTTTTAGGAAGAAAAATCTGTGTTAACGGAATTGTTGATACCAATAAGGGAGTTCCGTCTATGACAATTAAAAGAGAAAAAGATATAAAGTTTCTTGATGATGAAGATTTTGATTCAAGATAATTCCTGTTTCAAAATAGGCTTTTGAAAATTGTACGGTCTAAAATAA
>JAVHQG010000329.1:0-9651 GCA_036171035.1 Bacteroidales bacterium | reverse complement strand
ATTGAGAAGCCTGTTCGATATGATTTTCCACGTAATAAGAAGTGGAAGCGGTAATAACCGGTGTGGTATAACTTATTCCCGATCCGAGGAAATTGCCTCCGGCAGCTGCATCATACCATTGAAGAATACCTGATCCGGTTGCAGTTAAGGTAACCGTTCCTGTGCCACATCTTGCCACATCTGCTGTTACAGGTACAGTTGGCAGGTTTATATGTATCAGATTTGTTTTGGTAACTGTATTGTTCCCATATGCATTTGTTGCTGTAAGTGAAACTGTAAAATAGCCACTTGTGGTATATGTATGAGAAGGATTTTGTGTTGTTGATGTTGTTCCATCACCAAAATCCCATAACCATGATGCGGGCGTATTGGTTGACAAATCAGTAAAGGTTATATTTCCTATGCAGGAAGTGGTATCACTTTGTGTAAAATCTGCAACAGGTGGAATTGCTGTAGAAAAAATATTTATATCATCAATAAATAAATCGTTACCAAAAGCATTTACAGCCTGAAACTTAAGTACAATATTATTTCCGGCATATGGTGTCAGATCAATAGTTTCAAAACGCCAATCGTTAGCCGCCGAAGGAGTAAATGCATTTTGATTATCGGTTAATGTGGCGAGAGCAGTTCCTGCTTTACTATAAACAGGTGTTGCATTGTAGGTTGCACCGCAATCAGTGGATATATATATGTCCAGCCCATCATTTGTTGTCGGGTCAAATCTTCTATAAGCAACATTAAAAGTCATACCAACATTTGTAAGGCTGGTTAAATCTATTATCGGAGAGATCAGATCATCCAGTTCTCCAACCGTGTTGTAGTTAAAAAAGTCTATAAATGCAGAAGTTGTACTGGCACCATTACCGGCAGTAGGGCTACCGGCCCATGTTGTTGCATTATCAGGATTATTTATTGACCATAAGTTTGGAGGAAAAGTCCCACTCTCGAACCCTTCAACAAAAGGTAAAGCTGTTCCACCCACAACATATTGTATTGATAATGTGTCATTGGCAGTGTTTAAATCTGTTCCTCCATTAGGAGATGTGACAGAGAAATAAAACCGATGTGTTCCGGAAGTGAGCGTGATCTGGGGAAATGTAACTTGTGCAGTGGCATTTGTTGCAAGATTGCCTGTCCAGTTCTGATTAATATTTATTCCGGCATCTATATGATAAGATACCGTTAAACTTGTAAGGTTCGATGTACCAGCATTAAGTATCTGAACAGTAGGGATTATATTTTGTATAATACAATATGATGTAACCGGAATTACTATCGAATTTGCCTGTGCATCGAGTGAAACAGCCGGTGCATTCGGGTTAAAGCCAGTTAGTGTAGTCGGGTTTGTATTGGCAGGGTCAAGCCAGTCAACCAATTGAGTGGTTGGGGTACCTCCGGTGTTCCAGGAAACAGAGAATTTCCCGTAATCGTCATTCATGTTACCGGGAGCAGCTCCACAGGCAGAAAGCCCACCAAAAAGCTGACCGATAATCAGATGATTCTGGTCAAACAAAGGAGAACCTGAAGAACCCGGTTCTGTTACACCACTTGTCCAATTAACATTCCAGGTTTGTGCCCCACTGTATGTTGAGGAGGTTGCAGCACCTGCTGATGATATTTTTTTGATATCCCCACTGGGATGATGAATGCCCATAGATGATGTGGCAGCTGCTGTACCGTAATTCCATCCGGCATAATAAACATTAAATGCCGCAGGTGGAGTTTGATTCATTTGCACGAGGCAAAAATCAGAGCCAGCATTTCTGGCTTTCAATGTACTTCCGGATGTTGTTGTCTGATCGTGAGCCGGTGATGTTCCCGGGTTGGTACAGGTTGCACTTTCCCAGTTCCACCAGAATACCCAGCTTGCAAAATCATTTGCTGTTGAACAATGGTTGGCAGTCAGCACATAAGGTGTACCATCCTGAGCAGTATTATTAACCATAGTCCCAGTGCAGAAGCCGCTTCCTCCGACTACTAACATACAAACAGCATTAATTTCATTGATCCAGCCTGTTCCAAGAGCGCAGGCAACATTATTATTACAGTTACCGGAACTTCCAAAAGCTTTTGCCCTGTAATCAAGAACATTCCTGTAACCGTGTGTGACACGTGAAATGTGTGCTGATCCCGCAAACTGAACATTTACAGGTTCAAAATATTCAATAATTATTGCATCTCCCTGTATTAATGTGGTTGCAAAATATTTGTCAGGCTGATTGTTAAAGTCTGTAAAAGCGCCGAATATTTGTGTTTTTGTTTCATTATATATAAATAGTTTGGCACCTGGAGGTAACTGATAATCATCAAAAGTCAGGTTAATACTATATGCCCCCGGAGAATAAACCCTGACCCTGTAAAGTTTATCGCCATTAGGTAACACATCATTAAGACCATCAGTTTTAACATCAATGTCAACATGAATGTTTTCTCCGAATCTCCATGGAATTTCTTTGTTGCGATCATTTATCACATCTTCTGAAGATAAACGTTGAACATCAACGGTAGTCATAGCTTGGGTTGGTATGCTCCCTTGCAGTAACCCAATGTTTGCTTTATTAAAACTTACCGGGTAACCGCCCTGACTAATTTGTGCATTGACAGAAATAAAACCAAGGAAACAAACAAGTAAGAGTACAAGAATTTTTTTCATAGCATTTTAGATTATTTAAGCATTTTCGTGTTTAATTAAAAAATTAAGACTTTAAAGTTAAAAAATGGTTGCAGGAAAAAATGTTAAAAAAATGCTCAATGGTCAAAATTCATAATATGTTAAAGTCTGGTTAACATTATTTTAACATTTGTGCTTTTTTGGTTTGCGATATAAGAGTACACAAAATTATCTAAATATTGAGGCTGATTTATTAATAATCAGATGTTTGAAGGTGTTGAAGCGAAGAGAGAAATGTTAGTCTATAATAAGTAATAAACCAATCAATTCAGCTCTTTCCAAATAAGATCTTTAAGTTGTATTATACCAGTATTTGTGTGAGAAGAAATAAAAATACTCGGTATATCTAGTGGCAGGTTTTTTCTCATTTCAGAAAGCAACTCTTCATCAGCAAGATCACATTTCGAAATTGCCAGTATCTTTTTTTTATCTAGTAGCTCGGGATTATATTGCTCCAATTCATGTAATAAAATATTATATTCATCAGCAATATCGGCACAATCACAAGGCACAATAAACAGTAGTATTGAGTTACGTTCAATATGTCTTAAAAATCGCAAACCAAGCCCTTTGCCTTCATGAGCACCCTCAATGATTCCGGGAATATCTGCCATGACAAAGGATTTCTGATCCCTATAATTAACAATGCCCAAATTTGGAACGAGTGTTGTAAACGGATAATTAGCAATATCAGGTTTAGCAGCAGAAACAATAGATAATAATGTTGATTTCCCTGCATTGGGGAATCCCACTAAACCAACGTCAGCAAGAATTTTTAATTCAAGAATTATCCAACCCTCAATATTAGGCTCTCCAGGTTGGGAAAAACGAGGAGTTTGCATTGTTGGAGTTTTAAAAAATTCATTCCCACGTCCACCACGTCCGCCCTGCAGCAATATTTTTTCTTCACCATGATGTGTTATTTCCAGCAGAATTTCACCTGTTTCTACATCTTTCGCTATTGTTCCAAGTGGAACTTCAACAATAATATCTTGACCATCGTGACCTGTTTTACTTGAACTGGCACCATTTACACCATCTTCAGCATAAATATGTTTTCTGTACTTTAAATGCAAAAGTGTCCATAGCTGATTGTCTCCCTTTAGAATAATATGTCCGCCACGACCTCCATCACCACCATCGGGACCACCTTTTGCTGTGCGTTTATCTCTGTGGAGATGCACTGATCCTGATCCTCCTTTTCCTGAACGGAAATATATTTTAACGTAGTCAACAAAGTTAGATTCCATTTAGCTTATTGAGGAAGTTTTTCAATAGTATGTGTAATTCTTTTAAAGATTTCTTCTAGTGATCCCATGCCGTCAATGGAGTGATATTTATTTTGATTGTTATAATAGTTTATCAATGGAGATGTTTTTTCATTATAGACCATTATTCTGGTTTCAATAATTTTCATATCCTGATCATCACTGCGACCAGAGTCTTTGCCACGATTTAATATTCGTTTCACCAATTCATTATATTGAACTTCGAGAGAGATTACCCCACTTACGGCTATTTTTTTATCGGAAAGAAGCTGATCTAAAGCCTCTGCTTGAGCAACTGTTCTTGGAAATCCATCAAAAATAAAGCCCTGTGGATTTGGTGAATTTTCAATTTTAAAATTAATCATTCCAATTACTACTTCATCTGGGACAAGCTCTCCTTTATCCATCAGTTTTTTTGCCTTTATACCAAGAGGTGTCCCAAGGGCTATCTGTGAGCGAAGAATATCACCTGTTGAAAGATGAACAAGATGATATTTAGAAATAATGTTCTGTGACTGGGCTCCTTTGCCTGCCCCCGGAGGACCAAAAATTACAATGTTTAGCATAGCTTAATATTTAATATTTGCGATTTATGTAAGTAGAATGTTTTTTACTTAAAGTGAGTTATTTATCTAACACGTATATGTCATTAGTGTTTCTAGCATATCCATTATAGTCTAAACCATATCCTACAATAAAATCATTAGGAATCTCAATACCGACGTAATCTAATTTAATTTTCTTTTTATAGGCATTTGGCTTGAAAAGCAACGTAGCAATTTTTATTTCCGCAGGGGAATGTTTTTCCAAAATACCAATAATGTGTTCTAATGTAACACCAGTGTCAACAATATCTTCAACAATTACCAGATTTTTTCCCTTCAAGTCTTCGTCAATACCTATTAAATCACGAATTTTTCCTGTTGAGGCAGTACCATGATATGATGCCATTTTTAAAAAAGAAATCCTGCAATCAACATTTACTTGCTTAATAAGGTCTGATGCAAAAATAAAAGCCCCATTAAGAATGACAATAAATAAAGGATCTTTTCCCTTTAAATCTTCATTCATTTGCAATGCGATTTTACGGATAGACTCCTGAATATCCTCTGAAGTGATTGACACCTTGAATTTTTTATCCAGAACATTAATTTTTAACATGAAAGAAATATTTTAGCGGCAATTTAAAAAATAAAGTATCTTGCGAATATAAATATTATTTGAGTTTATCTCGTTAAAAAATTAAAAAATTAAAAATTTGGCAATATGAATCCTCTTGTAAGCATCATCATGGGCAGTACTTCAGATTGGTCTGTGATGGAAAAAGCAGCAATGCAGCTCAATGAGTTTAAAATCCCTTTCGAAGTACACGCTCTGTCTGCTCACAGAACACCTGAACAAGTTGAAACATTTGCCAATCAGGCTCACTCTCGTGGGATAAAAGTAATTATTGCAGGAGCAGGTGGGGCAGCTCATTTGCCGGGTGTTGTTTCTTCATTTACCACATTGCCCGTAATAGGTGTACCTTGCCGCTCATCAATTTCACTCGATGGTTGGGATTCTATTTTATCCATTTTACAAATGCCTCCGGGTATTCCCGTAGCTACAGTCGGTTTAGATTCTGCACAAAATGCAGCCATCCTTGCCGCACAGATTCTTGCTACTGGTGATGAGAAAATTGCAGTAATTGTTGCAGACTTCAAAAAGAATTTGAAGAAAAAAGTAGTTGATGCAAACGAAGAATTCTCAAAAATAAAATTCCAATTTAAGGTAAACTGATAATTTCTGATATTGTTTACGAGTTTTTACGAATCCCCATTTGAGAAAGGCTAAAAGCCGAATAAAACTAATGATTGACCAAGCAACAATAGATAGAATAATAGAAGCAGCAGATATTATTGACGTTGTAGGCGATTTTGTAACACTAAAAAAGCGAGGTGCAAATCACCAAGGGTTATGCCCTTTTCATAACGAAAAAACGCCTTCATTTTCTGTTTCTTTATCCCGTGGAATCTATAAATGCTTTGGGTGTGGAAAAGGTGGAAATGCTGTAAATTTTATCATGGAACACGAACATCTTTCGTGGCCGGAAGCTTTAAAATATCTTGCTAAAAAATATAATATTGAAATAAGGGAAACAGAGCAAACACCTGAAATGATAGCGCAAGATACGGAACGAGAAAGTTTATTGATTGTTTCTGAGTTTGCACAAAAATACTTTTCGGATATTCTTCTTAACAACAACGAGGGCCAGGCTATTGGGTATAGCTACTTTAGACAACGAAGCTTGAGTGATATAATCATTAAAAAATTCCAGCTTGGATATTCTCCTGAAGATAAAGATGCATTTACCAAACATGCTCTTGCAAATGGATACAATATTGAATATCTTACAAAAACAGGGCTAACGATTCAAAAAGAAAACTGGAGAATTGATAGATTTCACGGCAGAGTAATGTTCCCCATACATAATGTTTCCGGCAGAATCATTGCATTTGGCGGTCGCATATTGAAAACAGACAAAAGTGTTGCAAAATATCTTAACTCCCCGGAGTCAGAAATTTATTTAAAAAGCAAGGTTCTCTATGGTTTGTTTTTTGCAAAAAAAAGTATTATTGAAAAAGATAAATGCTTTTTGGTTGAGGGTTACACGGACGTGATTTCTATGCACCAGACAGGTATCGAAAATGTGGTAGCATCTTCGGGAACCTCGCTAACTACAGACCAAATCAGACTCATAAAAAGGTTTACCAATAACATAACCGTTTTATATGATGGCGACCTTGCAGGAATAAAAGCTTCCATGCGTGGCATCGATATGATTCTTGAAGAAGGTATGGATGTGAAAGTGCTTCTTTTCCCCGATGGAGAAGACCCGGACTCATATTCTCACACACTAAGTTCATCGGAATTTATTGATTTTATTCATCATAATGAAACCGATTTTATTGTTTTTAAAACTAAACTGCTGATTGCAGATGCTAAACATGATCCATTAAAAAAAGCATCACTGATCAAAGACATTGTTGATTCTGTAAGCATCATAGGAGATGCCATCAAACGAACTGTATATATTAAAGAGTGCAGCAATCTGATGGAAATTGACGAGCAGGTTTTGCTGAATGAAGTAAATAAATTAAGAAGAAAAATCAGGCAAAACATATCAGAGGAAAAAGTTAAAACTGATGCTGCTACAGAAAATCAATCTGCACAAACAGAACGTGTAATTTCTTCTGCCCATACCTTTGAACACGAAGAACGTGAATTGATCCGCTTATTGCTGCATTATGGTCGCTTTGAAATGTTGCTAACAGACGATGATGAGGAAGAAAGTGAACAGGAAGTTAAAAAGCCCAAAAAGGAAGAACCTGAACAAACTATTTCTGTTTCAAATTATATAATTAAAGAGATATTGAACGATGAACTGGAATTTAGTGTTACAGGATACAAGAAGATTTTTGATGAATATCAGCAACACCTTATGAATGGGAATATTCCCGATATGAAGTTTTTTGTGAATCATCCTGATCCTGATATCACATTGGCAACGGTATCCATTCTAGCTAAAGTTTATACATTAAGCAAGATTCATGCTGCGGGCGGCGCTTTTGTTGAGAGCGAGGAATTCAAAATTAAAGATATTGTCCCAAAAGCTGTGATGGAATATAAAAGCAAAGTAATCAATATTGGACTAAAAGACTTACAGACAAAAATGAAAAAAGCGCAAGAAGACGGAGATTCTAAACTATTCACAGAACTGCAAATAAAATATATGCGCTACACGGAATTTAAGAAAAAACTCTCTTTTTTATTAGGTGGGCGAACAATAATATAGCTTGTTAAAAAATACAGTGCCAGATACTGTTGAATTAAATTAAAAATTCTTTTGCATCCGGTCCGGTACTAAAAAGTAAATCAATGATACTCATATTTGGGGTAAACCCAAACTTCCCATCAAAAACCTGCGGATATTTTTTTGTTTTAAAAAGCTTATCAGGCACAATCATCCTGTCTTTTGGATGAATGCTATTCCTATAATCTATTGTGTCTATTTCCGGATTAAAAACATAATCTTCGGTTAAAACAATGTTTGTATGAATATTCATACTTTTCAGTAAAGTCTCTTGCAGTGCGATATTCAGATCAAACAGATAAATTGTTTTTCGATTATAAAACGGAGCAATGTCATCAATATAATATAAATAAAAAGGAGCATTCTGATAGGCGGACTCAATGGCTTTAAAATGAATTTTTTGCCAATTCGTGCGATATTCTATTTTCACATCTCGAATTAAGCACTTCCTGTTTTTTGATCGCTCAATAGGAATGCTTAATGTAAGCAATCCATTGGCAGTTGCTATTACACAGCGATTTCGATAAGACTGTTTTTGATAATTTTCCCACTGTTCAATCATAACTTTTTCATAACTCAAAAGTTTTGTGAAATACTGAATAGGAGCAAGATATGCTATTGAAAGAAGTGCAGACTGCATAAACAAAAAATATTACAATCTTTTAAAAATACGATTCCATCTGACTTTGCCTGAACCACTTTTGCTGTTATTAAAGGAAAACCATATGAAAGACGCTTTCCCTATTATGTGATCTTCCGGTAAAAATCCCCAAAATCTGGAATCCTTTGCATCATCGCGATTATCATCAAGAACAAAATAATAATTCTGCTTAAACACGTAATATCTTGTCTCAACATCATTGATCATTATTTGTTTATCAGTAACTTCTAATTTATTTTTCTCATATGTTTCAATAATGCGCCGATAAATAGGAATGTTTTTTATTGTTAATAGCACGGAGTCTTTCTTTTTAGGAACTTTCACCGGACCAAAAAAATCTGTATTCCAGTTGAATTTTTCATTATTTGGAAAATATATTGTTGAACCTTGATCTTTATCTAACTTAAGTGGTCGAACATCTGTAATCATACTATCTTGCTCTAAAGTATATGCCTGATTAAGCGTAACATCACAATCATATACTCGTTCGGCTGATAAATTTCCTTCATTGATATTATATTTTTCCCAGAATTTATCTGTAACAATACTCCCTTTTTTAAATACTATCCGGTATCTGAATTGAATATTATTGCTGTCTGATTGGATTTGGACATTATTCAAAAAAATAGTTTTATTATAAATTCTGATTGAGTCGCCAGAAAGTGCCACGCATCTTTTCACATAACGTGTTTTCATGTCCACAGGAACATCATTCTCATATGGATAATTAAACACAAGCATATCGTTGTGTTTTACATGAGAATAGCCGGGAATTCTCATAACAGGCAAGGTTATCCAATCAAAAAATGATGGAATACTTGAAAAAGGCAATGTGTTTTCTGTAAAAGGAATTGTGAGTATCGTTACAGGCATACGAGCACCTAACGAAAGCTTATTGATATATACATGGTCGCCTGACATTACAGCTTTTTCCATTCTTGACGAAGTAACGGTAAATGATTGACCTATAAATGTGCGGAACACTAACAAAAGCAAAAGCGCAATAACAATGGCCTTTACCCAGTCTTTTGCTGATTTATGACCATTCTTTTTCCCTAATGATTTTTTTACAGTTTTTTTTATTGCAGTCGTACTTATTTTTTTTGATTTAGTCACATTTATTTTTTTTACAAAAATAGAAGGATTTATTAATTCATGTCACGCATATTTTATTTTTAGGCAAAACGTTTATGTA
>JAVHQG010000328.1:0-9675 GCA_036171035.1 Bacteroidales bacterium | reverse complement strand
AAGGGCAAAAAATCGCTGGAAAATATTTTTTGGACTTTTCGGAGTGGACTCAAGAGATTTACAATATGAAAAAAAAGGGAAACGCCAAAATGATTTTCAAGAATTTCTTGTTCAATTTTAAGATGTGAATACCCGATATCATTATCTTATTGATAGAAATGGATGAAAATTTATGTTTTGTTACTATGGTCATTCGAGAAAATAGTTATAATGATATTACAAGACAACTTGCTTGTTGTGGATAAGCAATTTCCCCAGAATTTACAGCCTGATAAATATAGTGTGTTTATTTGCCTGTTAAGCATGGTTTATTAAATGGTATCATAATTTAATTCCAAATAAAATTTACCTACCTCCAAGTGGACTGTTATTAAATGAACAAGGTAGTGTTACCTGTTTCCCTGTAAAAGCCGATTCATAAATTGCATTGATAATTTCTAACGATTTTCTACCCTCCGACCCTTCTACCAATGCTAATTTTCCCGTTTTTAACGATTCAACTACATGGCGTAAATAAGCTTCGTGACCAAACCCATAAACATTGGGCGGATTTTCTCCATATTTGCTAACAATGTCATTATCTTCTTCTATTTCATTTACAAAATTCCATGTTTTTATTTTATTTACCGCAAACCCACCTATTTCAACCGAACCTGTTTCTCCAAGAATTGAAAGAGAACCTTCAAGATCTTTTGGTCGGATGGCTGTGGTTGCCTCAATCACGCCAAGTGCTCCACTTTTAAAACGTAAAATGGCAATCCCCGTATCTTCGGCTTCAATTTTCACCAAAGCTGTTGCAGTCATGGCCATCACACTCTCCACTTCTCCAAAAAACCATTGCAGCAAATCTATATGATGACTAGCCTGATTTGTTAATGCTCCTCCATCATTTTGCCAAGTTCCTCGCCAACTATCATGATTATAATATGATTGATTGCGCGACCATCGTACACGAACTGTTCCTAGCACCATTTTCCCAAACCTGCCTTTTTCTAATGCCTCACGTGCTTTAACAATGGCAACATTAAATCTATTTTGTTTTACAACAAACAAACGAACACTATTTCTATCGGCTGTTTCAATCATTTTATCTGCATGTACCATCTTTAATGCCATAGGCTTTTCTACAATCACATGCTTCCCTTTATTCATTGCCGCTATGGCCATTTCCCAGTGCATTCCTGAAGGTGTTAAAATAGTAACAACATCTATTTCTTCGTTGTCTATCATCTTCAAATAATCCGTGTAAAACGGCACCTGTAATTTTTCTGCTATTTTTTTGGCACGCTCTTCAATTATATCACAAACAGCTACAATCGAGGCATCTGAAATTTTTTGCAAAGAATCTACATGTTTTGAACTAATCCTACCACAGCCAACTAATGCAAATTTAACTTTTTTCATTTTAAAGTGATTTTTTGTATCCTTTTTCTTTTGGCAATAACCTTATATCTTTATACAGCTTCGCCCTTTCAGTCACATTGCTTTTTTCAAGTAACCAAACAAATAAGGTCGCCAAAAATAATAAAAAATATTGATTCTGTCAGATTTTTTATGGGTGTAAAATATCATATAATCGGTTCAATTTCCCTTTTATTATCATATCTTTGTAATTAATTTTGTAATTTTGTTGCAACCAATTATTTATCCACACAGTCTTTTACGCAAAACATGCAGTGTTAATCAACTATGAAAAACTTTATTTTTTTCTTTACTTTCATTTTTTTCTTTACATCTTTTTCTTTTGCTCAAATCAGTGAGGGTGGGCTTCCCGTAAGTTTTAATAATGCCGTAAGGTCATCACTTCAAGCAACCGTACCCACTGCAACAATGCCGGCTATTGATACTGAAAAACTGCTCGCAGAAGACATTACAAACAATAGAAACAAAGAAATCCCTTGGCGCTTTGGAGAAAATATTCCTGTAAATATAAACATCAAAGATGGACTAAAAGATATTTTGCCTAATGGAGATAAACTTTGGCGAATAAGAATTTACGCAGCCGGAGCTTATTCTCTTAATCTTACTTTTGATGATTTTAAGTTACCTGAATCAGCAAAATTATTTTTTTATAACGATCAAAAAACACAAATTCTGGGGGCTTTTACCAACTTTAATAATCAAACTGATGGATATTTTGCAACCACCCTCATTGAAAGAGAATCTGTGATTATTGAATATTTTGAACCAAAAAATGTTTCATTTTCAGGCATTCTGCACTTATCACGAGTAACACACGGATACAGGAATGTGTTTGATTATTCAGCTAAAGGCTTCGGCTCATCCGGAGGATGTAACAACAATGTTGCCTGCCCTGAAGCTTCCGGATGGGAAAATCAAATCAAATCTGTTTGTATGCTGGTTGTAAATGGAAACGCATTTTGTTCAGGCTCCTTATTAAATAATACGGCAAACGATGGCACACCTTATGTTATGACAGCTAATCATTGTTCAGGAAGCAACAATTTCAGCAGTTGGGTTTTCTGGTTCAATTGGCAAAGCACAACCTGTACAACACAATCTTCAAACCCGACTCACGATCAGACTACAACTTCAGGCTGTGTGCTTAAGGCAAGAAACGCCACTTCTGATTTTTGTCTAGTACAAATGAATCAAACACCACCTCAAAGTTTTAATGTATATTATGCGGGATGGTCAAAAGATACGCTGAACACTTCTTCGGCTACAGGAATTCATCATCCAAATGGTGATATTAAGAAAATATCGTTTGCAAACAACCCCACTGTTTCAGCTATTTACAACAACATTGACAGCTGGCAGGCATTTTGGACAGATGGCGTTACAGAACCCGGATCATCAGGGTCTCCCCTATATGATAACAATCACCGCTTTATTGGGCAACTTTATGGTGGTCCTTCCTCTTGCTCTGCCTCGCCTGCTAACATGAATGATTATTACGGGAAGTTTTCTGTTTCGTGGGATGGGACATCATCCACACTACGAGTAAAAGACTGGCTTGATCCATTAGGGTTAGATCCCCCATTCATCAATGGATTCGACCCTGTTATTCCACCTTATTCTTTAGATGCAAAACCAAAAACAATAATTAGCCCATCCTCATCATACTGTACAGAACAGAGTATTAGCCCGTCGATTGTTATTAAAAATGCCGGATCTTCTCCACTCACCAACCTCGTAATAAAATACAACATCAACAACGGTCCATATGTCTCTCACTCATGGTCCGGAAATCTTGCAACTTACGACACTACAGTTATTGTATTCCCATCTGTTCCAATTGTTTCCGGCGATCATGTCTTTTCTGCTATCACAACAGACCCTAATGGTGCAATAGATGAAAATACAGCAAATGACACCATATATAAAATTTTCAATGTTACAACTGGTGTTTCAATTCCATTTTCAGAAAATTTTGAAACCGCTTTAATGCCTCCTCCCGAATGGACTATTTCAAATCCTAACTCAAATATTACATGGGAAACGACTGCCAATGCGAGTGGAAATGGCACAAGTGCTTATGCTGCATACATCAATTTAGCAAATCACACAACAGACGGGCAAACAGATGATCTGATTTTACCAAAAATAAACCTCACCACGGTTAACAATGCACAATTGAACTTTAAAGTTGCATACAGATGTTATAATGAACAATATGCTGATGAATTAAAAATTCTTATTTCATCAGATTGTGGTACAACATTTACAACCATTTATGACAAATCTGGTCAAGAACTTGCAACCGGACCGGATATGACACAAGCTTTTTTCCCTAGTCAAGAAATGGACTGGCGAGTTGAAACTGTTGATATCACAGAATTTGCAAGCAATACAGTGATTCTTAGTTTTGAATCCATAAACCACAATGGCAACAATTTATTTATTGACGATATCAACGTGCTTTCAGACATGCAACCTACTGCAATATTTTATGCAGAAGAAACATCGTCGTGTTCCGGAGAAATTCATTTTTTAGATTTTTCATCTGGCGTTCCAACCTCTCATATTTGGGACTTTGGAGACGGAACAACAGACACCTCATTCAGCCCTGTGCATCAATATTTACATGATGGCTTATATACCGTTTCATTATCTGTTCAAAATTCACATGGATCTGATCAATTAATCAGAACATCCTACATCAGCATAAATATGCCTGAAACACCAAATACATCGTCTGCGTCAAGATGCGGAGAAGGCAATGTAACACTACAAGCATCCGGAAGTGGTGTGATTTATTGGTATTCAAATGAATTTTCTCAAACACCTATTGCAATCGGGGACACCTTCACAACACCCATTTTATCGCAAAACACACAATTCTATGTAGAAAATCATGATGAAGAGCAATCTACATATGTTGGAAACACTGATACTACAACATATGGCGGAAGTGGAAACTTTAGTGTAGAATATTGGGAAAACTTTGTTTGCTATGCACCCATCAGGCTAGTTTCCGTTCTTGTAAATGCAAGTGCCTCAGGATTTAGAACCATCTACCTGCGCGATACACTTGGAAACAATATTGATTCTGTCAGAGCTGATATACCATCCGGAGTATCAAAAGTAATACTGAATTTTAATTTACAGCCCGGATATTATCGTCTTGCAGGATCAAAAAATGCAAATTTATGGCGAAATAGCAGTCATATTTTCTATCCATATACAATTCCCGGATTACTAAGCATAACCAGCTCTAATGTTACAGATAGATATTATTATTTTTATAAATGGGAAATTAAAAATCCTGATTGTATCAGTACACGAATTCCTATAAATGCCAACATTTTCCCATCTCTTCAAGGTGGTAGTGCAACAGCCCAAGATACAAGCATCTGCATAGGAACATCAACCCTGTTAACCCTCACAGATTATTCAGGAGACATCAACTGGCAAAGCTCAACTGATGAGATAAACTGGATTAATATCACAAACAGTTCTACACAAGATAGCACCTTTACAACACCACAAATTACAGCAGAAACATGGTTTCGGGCAAAACTAACCGGAAACAGTTGCCAGGATGAATATTCCAATACTATCCATGTTGTTTTAAATGATGGTCCACTAGTAGGAACAGCCTCTATCAGCGACACAATTATTTGTAGTAACACCACTGTGAATCTGCATCTTACAGATTATTCGGGAGATTTGCAATGGCAGTATTTATCAGGAAACATGGTTGACTGGACAGATATTTCCGGAGCAAATAATAACACCATTACAACAAGTCTTCTAACAGAAAACACTGTGTTTAGAGCAAAGGTATCGCATGGTGTTTGTCCGGATGTTTTTTCAAATATTCTAACCATAATCATTAGTACCCCACCACAAGCCGGGACAATTTCTGCCTCCCAGCCGGATGTATGCGTAGGTTTCGGAAGTGAAATCAGTATTTCTGCATCTTCGGGAACCATTCAGTGGCAATATTCCACAGATTTGACAAACTGGGAGATCCTGTATGGTATTTCAAGTCCAATATTCAATACACAAGAACTAAACACAACAACCTACTACAAAGCCATACTGCAAGCAACAAATTGTCCCGATGCAATTTCTGATACAATTGAAATATTGGTTCACATACCACCAACAGCAACCATTGTTATAAATAATGCAAGCTACAGTCTCAACGACGGGACAGCAACAATTTTAGGAACTGGAGGAACATGGAATTACACATATCAGTGGGATACTAACACAAATAATCAAACAACACAAACAGCCATTCATCTTGCACCCGGAACCTATTTTGTTACCATTTACGATGGAGTATGTTCCTACACAGCATCCTGCACAATTCACGAAAACCCATCAAATTATCCCATTGCACATTTTACAGTACAACCAACAATGGCTTGTGTGGGAGCATCTGTTAATTTCAACGACAACAGCACAAACAACCCACAATCATGGATGTGGATATTTTCAGGAGGCAGTCCCTCAACCAGTAATATTCAAAACCCGGTTATTAACTATTACAATTCCGGAGCATATAACGTGACACTTATAGCTACAAATGAATTTGGTGCTGACACAATTTTTTCACCCTACATCATCACCATAACACCACCCGGAACGCTCCATTTTAGCACCACTCAAGAATCGTATGCCGGTGCCGCAGATGCCACAGCAACAGTTACAGTTACGGGAGGTAATCCTCCATATTCCTACTATTGGAACAATGGAGCCAACACACAATCAATTAATGGGTTAAACGCAGGCAGCTATTCAGTGGCTGTTGTTGATGCCAGTGGCTGTTTCATTACAGAACCCATACTCGTTGATTTGGCCACATTGACGGCACCAATAGAAACAGAAAAAAACATCAATATCTCACCCAATCCCACAACCGGAATGAT
This sequence comes from Bacteroidales bacterium, assembly GCA_036171035.1. Lineage (GTDB taxonomy): Bacteria > Bacteroidota > Bacteroidia > Bacteroidales > GWF2-35-48 > GWF2-35-48. Next base: position 3,331 of record JAVHQG010000328.1, on the reverse strand, counting down.
TATCATTACAAATAGTTTCAATGAAAAATTTAATATTAATATTACAAATGTTATTGGTAAATTAATCTACACAACCCAGACATCAGAAAAATCAATGAAAATCAATCTTTCATCACAGCCTGATGGAATCTATTTTGCATCGTTTCAATCAACGTATCAGACACAAACAATAAAAATAATTTTATCAAAATAATATTTGTTCTTTTACAAACAGCAATTCAACATTTTTATGTTGCAAAACACTTTTCAATATACTTGCATCAGTTTAAAAAAAATAACATTATTTTTGTAAAAAAAACTAAAAATGCATACAGTACTCGTTGGTATAAATTACAAAACTACTCAGGTTGACAATCGTGAAAAAATCAGTTTTTCTCCGGCAAAATTAGACATTGCACTTCCATTATTATTAACTTATCCGGCAATAAGTGAATGTGTAATTCTTTCTACCTGCAATCGTGTTGAAATATATTGTATTTCAGAGAATGTTGATGTGGCATTTAAAAGCATCATTTCTTTCTTAAGCGAATTCCACAAACTTCCAAAAAATGCTTTTGTACCTTTTATTTATCAAAAAAGGTGCGGCGACGCTGTTAACCACCTATTTAACGTAATATGTAGCCTTGATTCCATGATTGTTGGAGAATATGAAATTCTGGGACAAGTTAAAACGGCATACGAAAAAGCCCAATGTATGAATGTTACCAAAGAGTTCATGAACAAACTCTTTCAAATGGCCATTGTAGTTGGCAAAAAAGTAAGAACAGACACCGCCATTGGTAAAGGAGCTATTTCTGTAGGATCGGTTGCAGTAAATTTAATAAAAGAAATATTCCCTGAAGACACTCAACTAAACGTAATGCTTGTTGGAGCAGGGGCTGTAGCAGATTTAACCGCAGCAAATCTAGTAAATAAAGTAAAATGCAATCTTACGGTTACAAACAGATCAAAAAACAAAGCCTTCGAATTTGCAGAAAAATTTAATGCCGATGTTGTTGACTTTGACTTAAAAGACCAAAGTTATGCCAGACAAGACGTAATTATTTTCTCAACTGCATCTGAAGAATATATTTTGAAAAACGAGGAGTTAAGCCTTCTCAATCTCAAACAAGGAGAAAAACTTATTTTAATTGATTTATCTGTTCCTAGAAACATTGATCCTTTACTTGGTGAACATGAGGGTATTTTTTTAAACTCTATTGACGATCTTGAAATGATTGTTGATACAAGCATGGATGAACGAACCAAAGAAGCCATCAGAGCTCAGGAAATAATAAAAGAACACGAGACAAAATTTTATGATTGGTACAACAAACAAGCCATTGTACCTGTGATGCGTGAAATAAAACGCGAATTTAACGGAATGCAAATACAATTGTTTGAAACTTATGGCAAAGAACTTGTCGGACTTACGGAAACCCAGCGCGAAGTGATTGGAAAAATGATGGAATCATATTCTGATAAAATCATAAAAACGATTATGATGAACCTGAAAGAAGTTACAGATCCAGCCACATTACACCACGTAGGCGAAGTTCTCATGAAAACGTTCCATATTAATATAGAACACATGCATGCGCATGCTCATGGAAATCCACATGAACAGAATAATACAAACCCACATCATCCACATAACATCCATGCCTGAAAATAACAAATTAATTGTTGCCACTAGAGGCAGCCTTCTTGCTCGCACACAAACAGAACAAACTGTTGAAGCAATAAGAGAACAAAATCCTGACACGCATTTCGAAATTACCAGGATTTCTACCATAGGTGATAATGTAACAGATAAGCCCCTTATTAGTTTTGGCGGAACAGGTGTTTTTGTGAAAGAACTTGAAAATGCACTTTTAGAACATAAAGCAGATTTTGCAATTCATAGCCTAAAAGATGTACCCAATATTATTCCAGAGGGATTATTGCTTGCCTCATTTCCAAAGCGAGAAACCGTAAACGATTTATTTCTTACCAGAGATAACAAAACCATTTTAGAGATGCCACAAGGCTTTAAAATAGGCACAGGCAGCCCCAGAAGAGTGATTCAGTTACGAAAAATAAGACCCGATGCACAATTTTCAGATTTACGTGGGAACATTGACACTCGTTTTCGTAAACTGGAAGAAGGGCAATATGATGCTATAATCCTTGCAGCAGCAGGTATGCACAGACTTGGAAAAACAATTGCCAAAACAGCTTATATCTCCATAACAGATTTATTACCAGCAATAGGTCAAGGAGCAATTGCAATTGAATGCCGAGCTGATGATAAAAAAACACTAGCTACAATAAAAAAAATAAATCATTCGGAAACAGAAATTGCTGTACATACTGAACGCATTTTTATGGCTCGAATTGAAGGTGGATGTAAATTCCCTCTAGCAGCATACGCTTATGTTTCAAACAATAAAATAGTTTTTGATGTTTTAGCCGGAGAACTAAAATCCGGACAATTTATTAGAAATACCGAAGAAGCATATTTTGAAAAAGCTGTCGATATGGCGAGCCGTATGGCAGATGAACTCTTGGAAGCATGCCACAAGCAAAATATTAAACTCTATGACTTATAATGCATGATTCACACAAAAAAATAATTATATCTACCCAGCCGGAAGAAAGTTTCCCTGATTTGGAAAAAGCACTGAAAGGCTCAAATATTATTTTCTCCAACTACCCAATGATTGCAGTATCAGAAGCTGCAATCAGCACCGAACAAACAAACCAATTAGAACACATCAAGCAATTTCAATGGCTTATTTTTACAAGCAAAAATGGAGTATATTATTTCTTTAATAAATATAAAAATATAACCAAAGATATTTCCATTCCAAAATCCGTTAAAATAGCGGTAATTGGAGAAAAAACAGGTAAAGAACTATTAAATTATCATATCAATCCTAATTTTGTAAGCAAGAGCAACCTCTCGGAAATATTCGCCAAAGAACTAGAAGAACAAATCATTAAAAAAGATTCAAATGTCTTACTGCTTCTTGGAAATCTGGCAGGAAACACAATTGAAACAGCCTTAAGAGATCATGCAATGATCAGCCGAATCAATTGTTATGAAACAACAAAACCGCAGGAAGAAGATTTATATCACATAAAACTTATTGCATCAGGAAAATATGATTTAATTATATTTACAAGTTCATCAGGCTTTCAAAATTTTGCAGAAATTATAAAAAAGCATAATATTGAACTGCAAAAATTAAAAGTAGCGAGTATTGGTAAATCAACCACAAAAACAATGGAAGGATTTGGAGTAAAGCCCGTATTTACAGCAAAGCAATCGAATATTGAAGGAATCGCAAATGAAATAAAATTGTTAAAA
>JAVHQG010000327.1:0-9683 GCA_036171035.1 Bacteroidales bacterium | reverse complement strand
CTCGAATAAGCTATTGGCATGTGGTGTTAGCGGTTTATATTTATCCAATAATGCAGGCACAAATTGGTCGAAAATAATGGATACGTTGTGCTGGGATTTACAATTTGATCCAATTGACCCAAATATCGTTTATGCAGCATCTGGCTGGGTAATGGCATTGAATGAAGGATATTCTGGTATTTATAAATCAACTGATTTTGGTACAACCTGGAGTTTGTTAAATACAAATATTCCACCACGAGATTCTGTACAAAGAATAAAGCTGGCAATATCCCCTACTGATCCAAATTACATTTATGCCGCAGCAGTAAATACAGAAGGTGGGCTTTATGGCGTTTATAAATCGACAAATGCAGGAAATTCATGGAACATGGTTTTTAATTCTATCAATCTATTTGATTGGGATCAAGGGAATAACACAGGTGGTCAAGGAAATTATGACTTAGGATTGCTTGTTAATGCAACAAATAAAGATATTCTTTATATCGGAGGCATAAATATGTGGGGATCTACTGATGGAGGATATTCGTTTAATCCAATGAGCTATTGGACATTTAATTATGGAGCTTCGGTACATGCAGATATTCATAGTATCGACTGCCAACCTGGTTCAAATGCAATTTTTGTTTGCAGCGATGGAGGACTTAATAAAACCAATAGTTTTATGATAAGTAATTGGGATGATTTGACCAATGGAACTCAATTCCCAACTGTTTGGCAAAATATGAACGATGGATTGCAAGTTACATCGTTTTACAGAATTTCTAGTTCAAAAAATACTGTAGGCAGACTGCTTGCCGGAGCGCAAGATAATGGTAGTTTCTATTTTGATGGATATTCGTGGAATACTGTTATTGGTGGTGATGGCATGGATAACTACCTAAATCCATTTGATGACCAATCATTTATTGGTTCATCTCAATATGGATACTTTGCTAGATCAGATGATGGTGGGAATAGTGCTTTTGGAATATCTCCTAATGTGAATGCTGAAACAGGCGAATGGACAACACCATTTATTGCAGATTATAATAATCCGGGAACATATTATGCAGGTTTTGCAAATGTTGTTAAATCTGTAGATGATGGTTATTCATGGTCGGCTATTTCAAATTTTCCACAAAACACAAATGCACCTTATAATACAGAAATTTCAGCAATAGCTGTTTCAAATTCTAACAGCAATTATATATATGTATGTAAAAGGGTACACTATGAATATAACACACCGGGAGAGATTTATAAAACAACCGATGGTGGGGTATCATGGATAAATATCACTGGAGGAGCACCAGATTCGTTGTACTACACAAGCATTGAAGTGAGTGAAAACGATCCGGATTTGATTTTTTTAAGTGTTGCTGGAATGAGTACAGGAAATAAAGTTTTTAAATCCGTAAATGGTGGACAGGCATGGACGAACATCTCATATAATCTACCAAATATTCCTGTAAATTGTGTGAAATATATTCCCGGACAAGCAAATAAAATAATTGTTGCAACCGATTTGGGCGTCTATGTTTTAGAAAATGGAAGCACAATTTGGGTCAATCAAAGCGTGGGACTTCCAAATGTGATTGTTTCTGACATTGAATTTAATATTCCATTAAATAAAGTTTATATCAGCACATTTGGTCGCGGCATTTGGGGAACAGATTTAGATGCATTTGTGGCAGCTAAAAATTCAACAATTTTGGATAACAAAATAACACTTTTCCCAACTGTGAACAATGGAGAATTTACGCTTAGCATCCAAGATGAAAAAGATTTAAAAGACAAAATTCAACTGGAAATTCTAAATATTAAAGGTCAGCAAATGTACAGTGCTGAAATTACAAAGAAGATTACAAAATTTGAAAATCTAAATTTTAAAAGTGGATTGTATTTTGCCAAACTTCGCAGTAGCAAGACAATTAATGTAATCCGATTTATTGTTGAATAATAAAAATATAGCGAAGATTAGGATTTGAGAATTACCATTGTTGCTCCAAAACCATATTCTTTAAAAGACGCATCTTGATATTTATATTTTGGATAATCATTGGTTAGTGTGTTTCGAACTTCATTTTTTAGTGTCCCATTTCCAATGCCATGAATAAAAACAATTTTGGATATATTTGAATTGATTGCTTCATTCATTTTTGTGTGAAATTGTTTCATTTGATATTCTAATATTTCGTGATTGCTCATACCACGGCAATCAGACAGTAGATTATTGATATGTAAATCGACTTCTGAAATAATAGGTTCCGGTCGTGCTTTAAATTTTTCGCCCAATTGTTTTTGATACACTTCACTCAATTGTTTTTCCTTAATAACAGATGAAATCAGATCAGAACTCAAATTCAGTATTTTTTCTTCTAAGTCATCTGTAACACAATAAATCATTGCTTTTTCATCAAAAAAATCATTTATTTCGAAGCAACCATCTTTTGTGAATTTTTTGTGATTCAACTTCCAAACATGGTTAATTGGACTCACGGGTTCAAATTCATTGTTCTTATAGAGTATAAATTGCATCAAAAAATATTCGATATTGTTTAAGTCGTTAAAAAAAAGTTTTTTGAGTAGAATCTTAGTATTCGGCTCAATTGTCCCATTACAAAAATGTTTGTGAATGTCGTCAGCATTTAAGCTAATAACATACGATAAAATGTAATTACAATCATTAATTAAATACAGACTAACTTCTGAATGCAACACATCATCAGGGTTTGCTGATATGAAAGCAAGATAAATATTTGGTTTATCATTCCCATCAATTTCCTCGTAGGTTTCGGCAATATATCTTTCTTCTATAATTTGTTTTTCAATTATTGGAATTTCTGCTTTTACATTATTTTGTACTTCAGATTTGATTACGACCAACTCGTTTTCAGACATTGGGAGTTCAAATCCATCTTCAATCAATACGTATGCAATATTTTTATTGATTTTTGTAACAATGCCTTCTCCAACATCATTAAGAAACCTAACTCTGTCACCTATATTTGTTTTCATCTTACAATTTTTTTATTACTAAACGGAATCAAAAGTATATTGTAATAACTATTTTTACAAATTTCATTTTATAACCAATGCGGCACATCGTGCGCTTTTTACACCACTGCGAAGATATGAATAAAATGGATTTTGACAATATACGGAAAATGCGCATAACTGACTTTGATTATTTTTTACCCGATAATCAAATTGCAAAATATCCATTAGCAGAACGAGACGCTTCAAAATTATTGGAGTTCAAGGATGGACTAATTTCAGATGATTTATTTTCTAATATTGCGAATCATATTCCCGAAAAAAGTTTGTTGATAACCAACAACACGAAAGTGATTCAAGCCCGATTAGTATTTCATAAATCATCAGGTGCTCGAATTGAAATATTTTGTCTGGAACCCATTCTGCCTGCTGATTTTATTTTAAATTTTCAGCAAACAAAAAATTGTGTGTGGAAGTGTATTGTTGGCAATTTAAAGAAATGGAAAGAAGGGAAACTTGAAAAAAAAATAATATTCGAGAATGCAGAAGAAGTCTCGGTGATTGCAGAAATTATAGAAAATAACCAATCGCATCAACATATTAAATTTTCGTGGGATAAAACTAATTTAACTTTTAGTGATATTTTAGATTGCATTGGAGAAACCCCTATCCCACCCTATCTGAATAGAGATGCTGAAAGCCTTGATAGAACACGTTATCAGACAGTTTATTCAAAAATCGAGGGTTCTGTGGCAGCTCCCACAGCAGGGTTGCATTTCACCTCAAATGTGTTGCAATCGCTAAAAGAAAAAAAAATCATAACAGATTCCATTACATTACATGTCGGTGCCGGAACGTTCAAGCCTGTTAAATCAGAATATATTTCTGATCACGAAATGCACACAGAACATTTTTTTATTAATAAATCTACTCTGCAAAATATTCTTATTAATAAGAATCATCTTTTTGCAGTTGGAACAACTTCACTTAGAACGCTTGAAAGTCTATACTGGTTGGGTATTAAAATCATGCAAAAAAAATGTGATTTTCATATATCACAGTGGGAATACTGTAATCAGCATATGGAAATTTCAATGGAAGATTCGATACAAGCCACTTTGTCTTATCTTGAAAAAGAACAATTGCCATGGATAACCGCATCTACACAAATCATGATTGTTCCGGGATATAAAATTAAATCAGTAAAAGGAATAATCACAAATTTCCATCAACCAAAAAGCACTTTGCTTTTGCTGATTTCGGCGATGACAGGAAATTTTTGGAAAGATATTTATAACCACGCTTTGCAAAATAATTACAGATTTTTAAGTTACGGCGATAGTTCAATAATTTTTCAAGATTAATATTGAATGTAGATAAATGCAGAATTTGTTTAGCATAATTCTATCTTTGCAATTTCATTTTTTTCGTTACTTTTGTTTTAAAGAATTAAAAAAAACAAATAAATATACATATATGATTATGAAACTAAATTTTTCTTTTATTGTGGTTCTATCACTTATTGCTTTTTCAATGAAAGCTCAGATAACTATTACGATTGCTGATGCACCTACAGTTGGGATGATCCGCTATCAAGTAAATGACACAACGCCATCAACGTCTATTGTACAAGGTGTAGCAGGCGCAAATCAAACATGGAATTTTTCAGGATTAAATACTTCATCACTAGATACCCTGAGCTTTTTAGATCCCACTGCTACGCCCTATGTTTCAACCTTTCCAACAGCAACCCTTGTTGTGAAAACAAAAATGAACAACTACCCTGCATATATTTATCTTATAAAAGATAACTCTGGTGTTTATGCAATTGGAATTGCCGGCGTTCTCAGCACTTCAATCAGCGAAATTCTAAAAGTTAAATTCATTCCAAAAATGTCTTTTTTGCGAACCCCTTCAAGCTATCAAAGTAATTATAATGAAATTTATCATTACATTATAAAAACTACATCACCCTCTGCCTACTCAATGTTTGGGGATTCAGTGAAAGTTGCTTCATGGACCAATGCTTCAAGCACCATTGATAGTTGGGGGTCGCTTACCACTCCCGGAGGAACATTTAATACCATACGACAATACGAAAGAGATATTAACCATGATACTATTTGGTTTCGAGCAACTTTTACCGGAAGTTGGTTCCAATTTTCAACCAGCACTGATACTAGCGACACTTATAAATGGTGGACAAACACAATCGGGAACGCAGTTGCAGAATTGAAAATGAATCTACATCAGAATAAAACAAAAAGTTTTGGATGGTATGTATCACAGCCAACAATCGTTGAACAACTTTCTCTTCCATCTATGTTAAGTGTGTATCCAAATCCTGCTGCAGAGAAAGTCTTTATCGGGAATATGGAAGATTCAAAAGAATATATAATAAAAATTTTTGACATAATTGGCAAAGAAGTTCAATCCATTACTGCAATAAATACTACAAAAACCGAATTATCGTTGCAGAACTTTGATAATGGAGTCTATTTTGTCTCTGTTTATGAAAATTACAAAAAGATAGCGACAAAGAGAATCATAGTTAACAACTAGCTTAATTATCTTTAAAAATAATTTTAGAACACGATAAAACACACAATAAAACACCAAATGAAATAACTACATGAAACATTCAATTTTAACGATTGATGATAATTTTGACAACAATAAACTTATCTCTTATCACTTAAAAAAAGAATTTGACGTTTTGGAAGCCGCAAGTGGTTTTGAAGGGCTTGAGCTTTTGAAAAAAAATGCTGTTGATGTTGTGTTGCTTGATATAATGATGCCGGAAATGAATGGGTTTGAAGTTCTGGAAAAAGTTACTGCTGACGTTATCTTGAAAGATATTCCAATAATAATGGTAACAGCAAAAACAGAAATGGAAGATGTCAAGTATGCTTTACAAAACGGAGCCTTTGACTATGTGAAAAAACCTATTGACTTTATTGAGCTGCATAATAAAATAAGCATCGCTATAAAAGTAAAAAAACAAGTTACTGACCTGAAAAATAATTTAGATGTCAGCCATTTTCAAGATGCTTTAGTTCAAGCACGCAGACTGCAACAATCGCTGCTCCCTGATAAAAAAAGGTTCAATACAATTTTGCCAAATTCTTTTATTATTGATGTCCCAAAAGATGTTGTGAGTGGCGATTTTTATTGGTTACATTCAGATAGCAATCACACGTATATTGCCTTATTTGATAGTACCGGACATGGGGTTTCAGGAGCAATGCTTTCTATCATGGGCTATATGTTATTGAATGAAATTGTGCTGCATAGTGATGAAAAATCTCCTGCAAATATTTTTAATTTTCTTGCCAAAGAAATTAACACTTCACTAAATTGCTCAACAGATACATATGCTGTTCATGATGGCATGGATGGAATTTTTTGCAGTATTGAAAATGATACAAATTTACTTAAATTTACAAGCGCAAATCGACCACTTATTATTTGCAGAAGCAGTGATGCACCGTTACTTGCAGATAATTTGCCAATCATGCCTTTTATAAAATGCGCTACTCATTCTTTATATTTAATAAAAGGTGATATCCTTTCAATTGGGCATGAATCATCAGATATTCAGTTTCAAACACATTCTGTTAAACTACAGCCCGATGATACAGTTTACCTTTTTACTGATGGCATTACTGATCAGTTTGGTGGAAATGACTATAAAAAATTATCAAAGCGCAAACTTTTTGAAATATTAATGAGCATTCAAGACCTATCTATTCACGAACAAAAAGAAACCATATACAATACTGTAGAACAATGGCGTCAAAATAATGTTCAAACTGACGATATTCTTGTGCTTGGTATAAAACATAAAATGAGACAACTTTAATGAAGATAAAAGGGAAAAGATAAAAGATAAAAGATAAAAGGGAAAAGATAAAAGATAAAAGATAAAAGTACAAAGTACAAAGTACAAAGTTTATAAAGATTGATGTTAAAATTAAAAATTCAGAATTAATTTGAAAATCATAAATGTCGAATCAACCACTTGCAGAACGCCTACGACCTAAAAGCCTTGACCAATTTCTTGGACAAAAACATCTGATTGGGCAGGGTGCTATTTTGCGCAATGCAATTGAATCAGGGAATATTCCATCAATGATTTTATGGGGACCTCCCGGGGTTGGAAAAACTACATTGGCAAAAATTATTTCGTATCAGCTTAAAAGACCTTTTTACACGCTAAGTGCTGTAAGTTCCGGCGTGAAAGATATTCGTGAAGTTTTTGAAAAAGCAGAAAAACAAAAGTTTTTTAACACTCCTAATGCGATACTTTTTATTGATGAAATACATCGTTTTAGCAAATCACAGCAAGATTCGTTGCTTGGTGCTGTTGAACAAGGGCTTGTAACCCTGATTGGCGCAACAACCGAAAATCCATCATTTGAAGTAATCACTCCCCTACTTTCCCGCTGTCATGTTTATATACTAAAATATTTAGAAGAAAATGATCTGTTACAGCTTATTGACATAGCCATTCATACAGATATTATCCTGAAAGAAAAAAAAATTGAAGTAAAAGAAACAGATGCATTGATACGTTTTTCAGGTGGAGATGCACGAAAGTTATGTAACATTATAGAACTTGTTGTTCAGTCTGAAACGTCTGATATTACTGAAATTACTAACAAAACAGTTATTGACAGATTGCAGGAAAATATTGCCATTTATGATAAAAGTGGAGAACAGCACTATGATATTATTTCTGCTTTTATCAAATCTATTCGAGGAAGTGACCCTAATGCTGCTGTTTACTGGCTTGCCCGAATGATTGCAGGTGGAGAAGATCCCAAATTTATTGCCCGCAGAATGGTTATTCTGGCATCAGAAGATATTGGTCTTGCCAACCCAAACGCCCTTTTACTTGCAACGAGCTGCTTCAATGCCATTGCTGTAATCGGCATGCCTGAGGGAAGGATTATTTTATCGGAAGCTGCAATTTACCTTGCCACTTCGCCAAAAAGCAATGCCTCATATCTTGCCATTGACAAGGCCTTGGAACTGGTTAAAACAACCGGCGATTTGCCTGTCCCACTTCATATACGAAACGCACCTACAAAACTAATGAAAGAGATTGGCTATGGGAAAGACTATAAATATGCACATAGTTATGCAAATAATTTTGTTGATCAGGATTTCTTACCTGAACAAATAAAAAGTACAACCATATATGATCCACAACAAAACAGCCGTGAGAAAGAAATCAAGGCTTGGCTGGCAGCATTGTGGGGAGATAGATATAAATATTAATGTTTTTTTATGACTCATTTTTTTGTTAAGGGAAAGTTTTGCCTTATTCAAAAAGCACTTTTATAAAAGTGCTTTTTGAATATTTTTTTACTTTTATAAAAGTATATTTTTAAAAATAAAGCACTTTTACAAAATAAAATATTATATTTGTAAAAAAATAAGCAATGGATCAGCTTTTTGAATTTTCACGACGAAAAATAAATAAAGCCTCATTAGATTTTATACGGTTCATGATGCCACTTATTGACTGGGATCAAAGACTGATTGGAATCACCGGAGCCAGAGGTTGTGGGAAAACTACATTCTTACTGCAACGAATCACCCAGATGCATATTGCCTCAGATGAAGTACTATATATAAGTCTCGATAATCCACATCTACTTACCAAATCACTGTTTTATATTGCAGATGATTTTGTTAAAATGGGAGGCAAATATCTGTTTCTCGATGAAGTACACAAATATCAGCAATGGAGCAGCGATATAAAAAATATTTACGACACCTTCCCTGAAATAAAAATAGTTTTTACCGGATCATCTGCATTAGATATCTACAAAGGCAGCCACGATCTGAGCCGGAGAGCTTTGTTGTATTCTATGCCAGGTTTATCATTTCGAGAATTTATTCAGTTGGAACACAAAATTTCATTCAAAGCATATACGCTTCATCAGATAATTACAAACCACGTAACAATTGAGAGTGAAATTAACAGCCAAATAAAACCCATAAAACTATTCAGAGAGTACCTTTCTTATGGCTTTTATCCCTTTTTTAAAGAATCAAAAAATGCCTATCACGAAAAACTTATCAATGTATTATCGCTGGTGTTGGAATCTGATTTGCCGGGGATTTTCAATATGGATTATAAGACGGTTGTCAAGATGAAAAAACTAATGATACTACTGGCAGATATGGTTCCTTTTACACCGAACATAGACAAACTTGCAAGGCAAGTAGAAACGACAAGAGATAATTTACTAAAGCAATTATACTACCTTGATAAAGCACAAATTGTTAAATGGATGAGCAGTGAAGCACAAGGCATAAATTATCTTAACAAACCAGAAAAACTATATTTGCATAATCCGAATTTGTTCTATGCATTATCGTCAAATCTGCCTGAAGCAGGCTCTTTACGGGAATCATTTTTTTTAAGTCAGGTTTCAGTAAATCATAAAATAACCATACCTCCAAAAGGAGACTTCTTAGTTGATGGGAAGCAAACATTTGAAATTGGAGGACAAAATAAAACTGCCAAACAAGTTCAGGGTCTTAAAAATGCTTACATTGTTAAAGACAACATTGAATATGGCTCTGGGAAAAATCTTCCTTTATGGCTTTTGGGATTTTTGTATTAGGGGATTTAAAAATAATAAATTTGCTTCTTGAAAATAATAAAATGTTCAATAATATGCGATTAA
>JAVHQG010000326.1:0-1872 GCA_036171035.1 Bacteroidales bacterium | reverse complement strand
AAAAAAGAAATTTTTCGGACATAGACAGATTTTTTTGAAATAATGCTTGAGAAATTTTCTCAAGAGTAAATTTAAGCATCAAAAATAAGATTAAAATCGTTTTTTTGCTAAAAAAAGTAGTTCTTTGACATTTTTGTGTTACGAATTTAAAAATTCGGACAAAGTTTACCCAAAGACAACGTATGTTTGCCCACATTACATGCTTTATCAGTCCTCGATACCTGCTTTTATTATTCGGATAATGGTATCCTAATTGAAAAATGGTAGCTTCAACATTATTTCGCTTTTGTAATATTTCAACGGGTGTTGCCTCAATTTTTTTTCTGATAAAGTATGCCTCAATTTCTTGTTGCGAAAAGTAACGATAGCCTTTTTCTGTGTGTATTCGCCACTTTTCAGCTTTATTTTTATTTATGATTTTTGTTGCTGATAGTGTGTTTTTTGTAATTGTGTCGAAGAAATTAAGGTTGCCATCATCTGTAAACGTAAATGCATATCTTCCTTTTGCCCCTTGTATGGCATGAAGGTAGAGTTCTATGTTTTTATCTTTGCAAAATTCTTGATTGCCCGGACTGTGGTATGCCCCGTCTGCATGAGCATTTTCAACAGGTTCTGTAAAAACAGCTTCTACCTTCTTGATGCTATCCTGAAAAAAATCTGTATCTGGCGTGCTTACTACGCGAACATCAACATCTCCAATAAGGTTTAATCCTTTTTCATCACAGCTTTCTGTAACATTAATGCTGTAACCTTTTACTTTTTCTCCATCTTTATTGCGGAAATGACAATCAGTATCATGTGGCGATTGAACAGAATGTGTTGATATAGTTTCTTTTTCACGAGAGACAACTAATTTGTCCTCATTTATTGCAAACTGTTCTTCAAAAACTCTTTTTAATGTATCATATAGGGGCAGCCCGCACCTTGCAAAAACAGGTAATATTTGATAAATAAGAACGCCCAGTTGTTGCAGTTTTGTTTTTACTTCTTCGTTGGTATGTGTATAAACAACTTTATTCCCTTCGAATTTCAATATCTCGTTTAACTGTTCACTTAACTCTTGGCTTAACTGGTTGGAATTTTTTACTTCTTTATAAAATAACCGAAGTGTTTCATGAACAAGCTCATAACGACTTAACCATGCTATATTACTGCCTAAAAGTTTGCTGTCCATGCGTACTCGTTTGCCACTGACATCAAACTCTAAACTTTGCTGCCTTGTTATCTCTGAAAATGCTTTGGTTAAACGGTTTTCATTTCCGGTTTTGGCATCTTCATGTATGCGTTTCCGAAACAAATAATAAGTAGAAACTGCAGGAACTTCGTCATCTATATTCATTAGTCCAAGAGCACTTCGTATGAGTATATTGAACCGACAGTCTTCGAATAATTTTTCATCGCTTATGCCTTGGGCTTCTTTTAATACCATCATGGCAACCAATACTCTTATAGAGGCGTTAGGGCTTCCATTATCCTAGCAAAAAAGGTCTTTGAAAATTTCTTCATCAACTCGCATGGTTACTTCTTTACGAAACAAATTATGCCATGCGTCTTTTTTTTCGTATAAGGTTTTTGATCTACCGGAAAGCAATGTTGTTGGCGATGAAAACATTCCCAACTGAATTTCTTTCTGCGTTTTTTTAAACATAATTTTGTTTATTGATTTCCGAAATAAAAGTAATACAAAAATATCAAATAATCAAAACAAGTTATTGACAATCAAATGTTTATAAGTATAACAAAATTGTTAATAGCCACATGTTTTTGAAAAAAAAATCATATAATTTTAGGGTCGGGACTTTTCGGAGTGGACTCAAATTTAACATTCAACATTCAACATTCAACGTTTTACTATATTCATCGTGCATTCTG
>JAVHQG010000325.1:0-9735 GCA_036171035.1 Bacteroidales bacterium | reverse complement strand
GATGAGATGATGGGATGATGGGATGATGGGATGATGGGATGATGAGATGATGAATCAGAGATTTCTCCCGTTGGTCGAAATGACTATGGGGCGTTGATGAACGAGGCAGGCTGAGCTGAGTCGAAGCCTAATGATGGGTTGATGGTAAAAAAGGCAATTAGCAATGGGCAATGGGCAATAGGCTACTGCATTTCAGATACTACTTAGTGTTCACATTCTTTGCCGCTCTAATCCATTTCGGAATTGCATCTGACAGAATGATAACTGCACAAATTAATATTGAAATCGTTAGAATAAGGTTAATAGAGCCTTGCACTACTGTTTTTGCTGTTGCGAGCTGTGGAAGATAAATATTAAAAATATTCATTACACCTGCTGTAATCGTTGTAACACCAACAAATGTCATTGGAACAATGGTTACCCACGCATATTTTACTTTCCCTCGGTTAATAATAAAGGAAGTGCCAATAGCCAAAGCAATGGTTGCAAGAAGTTGGTTTGCTGTACCAAACATAGGCCAGATGGTAGATACGCTTCCTGTGTAAATAAAATATCCCCAGGCAAAAACAATAAGAAAACTTGCAATAAGATTCCCGGGAAGCCAATCGTTGCGAGAAAAAGGCTTATAAAATTTACCCAATGCTTCTTGTAACACAAAACGACCGATTCTTGTTCCGGCATCAATGGTTGTAAGGATAAACAAGGCCTCGAACATAATGGCAAAATGATACCAGTATGACATTAAACCCGCAAGTCCGGGAATAGCAGAGAAAATCTGAGCCATACCAACAGCAAGCGAAACGGCACCACCTGTGCGACCTGCAATTTGCTCTCCCACGCTTTGTGATAATTGTGCCAAGTTTGATGTGGTAAATCCCATTGCATGAAGTTGTGGAAGGATAGCTGTAAACTTTTCAGCAGAGACATTGATTTGAAAATAATCGAGTGGTAAAAGAGAAGATGCAGCAATTAATGCTAAAATGCTCACTACACCTTCGGTCAACATTGATCCGACAGCAATTGCCTTAATATGTGATTCACTTGAAAGCATTTTTGGAGTTGTACCGGAGCTGACAAGCGAATGAAAACCTGAAATAGCACCACAGGCAATTGTAATAAATAAATATGGAAATAGAGTGCCCGGAATAATTGGTCCACCACCATGAATAAATTCAGTGAATGCAGGCATTTTCAAATCTGGCATCACTATAACAATTCCAATTGCCAGCAATCCGATTACTGCAATTTTCATGATAGAGCTTAAATAATCTCTCGGAGAAAGCAACAACCATACAGGAAGTACAGAGGCAAAAAATCCATACACTGCAATGATGATCGTAAGTGTTTTGTGATCGTAAGTAAACCATGAAGCAATGGGCGATTCAGGTATATATTTGCCGAAAATAACACTCAATGTGAGTAAAATAACTCCAATAATGGTAGCTTCTACAGTTTTTCCTTTGCGAAATTTAAACATCCATAAGCCCATGAACAACGCAATTGGGATAGTTGAAGCAATAGTGAATGTGCCCCAGGAACTTTCTGCAAGAGCATTAACAACCACTAATCCCAATCCTGCCAATGCAACCACAATGATGAGCAGCACCGCAAAAGAAGTAGTGATACCACTTGCTTTACTGATTTCTTGTTTTGCAATTTCAGCCAATGATTTTCCATCATGCTGAATAGATGCCGTAAGAATAACAACATCGTGTACAGCGCCCGCCATCACTGCACCAACAAGCATCCATATAAAACCCGGAGCATAGCCGAATTGTGCTGCAAGCACTGGTCCCACAAGCGGTCCGGCACCTGCTATGGCAGCAAAATGATGTCCAAATAAAATCCATTTACTCATAGGAATATAATTCTGTCCATCGTATAGGCGCTTGGCAGGAGTTTCTCTTAATTCGTCAATGGTTGCAACTTTAGCTGCGATAAAACTGAAATAAAATCGATAAGCAAGTACAAATACTAGAATTGCTCCGATAACAAGAGGCATGGCATTCATTAGTCAGAAATATTTATGTTAATTTTTTTTGTAAAAGTAATAATTTTAAAGAAATTAAGTAGTGAACATTTTGCAATATGCACTTATAGGGCAGATATTACATTTTGGGTTGCGAGCTGTACAGATGTATCTTCCATGCAATATCAGCCAATGATGAGAAATAGGTATAAGGTTTTCGGGGATATAATTTATCAACTGCTGTTCTGTTTGTAATGGATTTTTTGCATTTTCAGTTAACCCGATTCTTGCTGAAATTCTGTGCACATGTGTGTCAACAGCAAGTTTAGGTTTGTTGAAGACGATGGATGCTATTACGTTTGCTGTTTTTCTTCCAACGCCGGGTAACTTCTGTAGTTCATCAACATCCGATGGTATAATTTCGTTAAATTCATTAACAAGCATATTTGACATACCATGCAGGTGTTTCGCTTTATTGTTGGGATACGAGCAGGATTTGATCAGTAGAAAAATATCATCTATGCCGGCTTTTGCCATTTTTTTTGCAGTAGGATATTTTTTAAAGAGGGCAGGTGTAATGAGGTTTACTCGCTTGTCGGTACACTGCGCTGAAAGTATTACTGCAACTAGTAATTGAAACGGATCTTTATAACGTAATTCTGATTCGGCAATTGGTTGGTGGATTTTAAAATATTCCAGTATTTTTTGAAATCTTAAAGAGCGTGTCATGGCTGTATATATCAGAAAGGATAGCCTATACCGATGTTTATATTTTTAATAAAATCATCCATAATATTGAATTTTTTTATTCCGATAATCCAACGTGCACCTTCGTTTTGACTAGGATCACGAAGTTTTAGACCAAAGTCGCAACGGAAAATAAACATGGATAAGTCCATTCTAAGACCTAATCCGGTACCAACAGCAAAGTCATTATAAAAACGATCTATTTTAAATTCAGCACGAGGACCAAGTTCAGACTGGTTCATAAACCAAATGTTTCCAATATCAACAAAGAACGCACCTTTAAACATCCAGAAAATGTCGAATCTATATTCAATATTTGCCTCTATTTTCATATCAGCAGATGCGTAAATGGTTTTTATTGAATCATTGCGATAAGTCCCCGGACCAAGCGATCGTACACCCCATGCTCGAAGGCTATTTGACCCCCCACAAAAAAACTGTTTAACAAAAGGGAGCTCTTGCGAATTTGCATAAGGGAAACCTAGTCCCAAAAAAGTACGAATTGCAACATTTTGTTTGGCATTAAAAAAATGATAATACCGATAATCAATATCTGATTTCAAGTATTGTGCAAAGCGGACATTTAAAATTTTATAATAGTCACCTGTTTTGTTCTGCGTTCCTGTAGAATAATATAATCCGGGTAAATTACCTGCTGATTCAAGAGTTGCAGTAAAAAATGTGAAATCTTTACTTTTATTCATTTTCTGATTATTGAATACAAATGAATAATTTATTGCAGTAATTAGAAAGTCGTCATAACTTGCCCGTTGATAGTTTTCTAATGATGTCAGAAAAGTATCTGTTGCATTGTATAAGTGAATGGAGCTAATATCAATTGGATTAAGAAAATGTTTTACATTCTCGGAAGTTTTCCAGAAGTATCCAAAAGCACCATTGGTAATAGTTCGTGTATAATCGGGCCTTTGCTGATAATTTTCAGCTATTGTAAAAGTTGATTTGGCTTCATATTTTTGAGACATCTGCTCCGAGCGTATTGGTAGTAAAAATTTAGGAATATATAATTTTGCTTCACCGCCTAATTCAACGGTATTAAATAATTTATTAAAGTTTTTATTTGAACCTTTGGTTACAACATTTTTTAACATTTGCAATTCAGCATTGGCTTTTAAATCAAGAATTTCTGCTCCGTGGAAGAGATGTTTGTGCTGATATGTATAATTTAATCCAAGACCCATATCAGAGGCCGAATTTGTACCCACAAGTTCAATTGAATATGATTGAATGGTAAAAGGCGTGAGTTGTACAATGCAGTTTATGTATTCATCAACGGTATCAACAGGATTAAGAACATCATTAAATTGAATATTTATTAGCTTATAAATTCTTAATCCTGAAAGAAATTTATAGGATTTCTCCACTTCAGAAACATTGTAGTAGTCGCCACTTTTTAAATATAAATTTCTTAAAATTGTAGCTGGTTTAATGGATAATTTTTTCTCGTAGATAAAATGATAACCATTATAATCAATCGTATCAAGCCCTTTTTCATATTCTTCAGTTTCCTGCATGGCTTTTTTTTGATCATAGCTTGTGATGATATATATATCTTTTATTTTTTGTTTTCTATGTTTGTCGGGTATAAAATCAGTTTCAGATATTTTTTTTTGCGGATTTTTCACACGAAGGGAAATATCTACCTGATTTGATTTAAAATTGCTGTCGGCTTGGAAATCTATAAATTCTTTCACGAAGTAATAATAGCCTTTTGTGTTTAACAATTTTGCAATTCGAGTGCGTTCTTCCTGCATTTTATCTACATCAAACAAAACATTTTTTTTAATTAACGAATTTGAAGTATCAGCCAAAATAATGTTACTAATTTCATTATCTTCAATGGTGTAATTTACCGCTCGTACTTTATACGGATTCCCGGCTTTCACAATATAAATTACATCTGCTGTACGGTTGTTGTAGAATATAATTGAGTCTTTTACTTTTACATTATAAAAACCCTTATTTTTTAAATAAATTTCAATTTGTCGTACACTTTTTTTTGTGTAAAAATCATCTAATACAACAGGTCTTTCGCCAACTATTTCGCCAACTTTCTTTTTCCATTTCCACTTGATACCTGAATTTGCTATGTTATATACCCATAAATGGAATCTGAATAAATATAAAATCTTTTTATTTGGTTTTTGTTTTACATAATTGTAGAGTGCATCTGTACTGATATGCTTATTATCAACTTTAATAACTGAACTATTGAGCAGGTAGCTTTTCTCGGGGACGAGCTTTGCAGAATTGCATGAAACCATAACAAGAATCATAGAACAAATTAGAAATCTGAACAATGTATCAAAAATAAATTTCTTATGTTTGTCTGTAATTTGCAAGCAGGAACTCAATTAATATTGGCAAATATAGTAATATAAATTAAAAGCCTATTCTAGTTTTATTTTGCCAAATATAATACCTGATTCTGATTTGTAAGTTTTTTGTACATTATAGAAGTGTTTTAGCGTGATAATGAGATTTTCTTTTATCAATATTATTTTTTTTATAAGCACATTTACACATGCTCAACGTGTTGTTGACGAGAAGCATACGGAAATTTTTTTTACTGACGAAAAAATAACAATTGATGGAAATCTTGATGAAGCAGCATGGTCAAAATCAGTGCCTGCAAATACATTTTTTTGTTATGATCCTATAAATGGCGATGTATCATTAAACCAAACAGAGGTAAAAATTTTATATGATCATGAGGCTATCTATATTGCAGCGTTTATGCATGATAGCGAACCTTCGAAAATATTAAAAGAGTTTACTAATCGCGATATGAACAATGCAAATGCTGATGCCTTTTGGGTTTCACTTAATCCGTATGCTGATGGTCAGAATTTTTTTCAGTTTTCAGTAACATCTGTAAATATTCAAACAGATTTAAAATACTATGCAGGCACATCAGATTATACCTGGGATGCCGTGTGGGAAAGTGCGACAAAAATAAATGATAATGGCTGGATTGCAGAAATTAAAATTCCCTTTTCTGCCATTCGTTTTTCAAATGCAATCGATCAAATATGGGATATTAATTATTGGAGGCTTGTGAGAAGAACCCGAGAAATATCATCGTGGAATTTTGTTGACAAGAAGCTTGGAAATATTGGTGCACAAATGGGGAAACTGGATGGAATAAAAAATATTGAATCTCCCTTACGATTGTCGTTGTTTCCATATATTTCAGGTTTTGTACAGCAAAATCAAGGGAATAATAATGTGAGTTGGTCAGGCAGTGGTGGGATGGACATAAAATATGGCATCAACGAAAGTTTCACGCTTGATATGGCATTGATTCCTGACTTTTCGCAAACTAAAAGCGATGATAAAATTCTAAACCTGTCGCCATATGAAATTAAATATGGGGAAAATCGTCAGTTTTTTACCGAAGGTACGGAATTGTTTAATAAGGCAGGACTTTTTTATTCAAGGCGGATTGGTGATATCCCCGGTGGGTATTATGATGTTGATTCTATAATAATTCAAAAAGGGATGATTTCAAATAATCCTACTGAATCGAGACTGTTAAATACCACAAAAGTATCGGGCAGAAGCAAAAATAATCTTGGGCTTGGTTTCTTCAATGCTATTACCGGAAACACCTATGCAAGCGCAACTGATTCACTGGGAAATAAATTAAAGTTGCTTACTGAACCTTTAACAAATTTTAATATTCTTGTTGCTGATCAAACAATCCGGGAAAATTCATTTGTAAATATTATCAATACAAATAAATATCAGCCTTCAACGGGAAATTATGCCAATGTTACCGGTACTGCTTTTAAGATTTTTGAAAAAAATAATTTGTATGCAATTTATGGGAACTCAGCGGTTAGTGTGAAACACGATTTGAAATTAAAAGATGATGCCATTGGCGAAGCCTGTAACTTGAATATTGGCAAACTTAACGGGAATCTAGTTTTTAACTATGGATTTAATGTCATTACCGATAAATATAACCCAAACGATATTGGCTATCTTGTTCGTAATAACGATCTTACACACAGTCTGTCAGCATCTTATAGAATTTATACTCCATTTTGGAAAATGAATTATTGGTCGTGCAATTTCTCGTATTACTATCGTGAATTATATAGTCCCAGAAGCTATTCACAAACAGCAATTCATGCAGGAAGTGATGGCACATTTAACAATTATTTTAGTTATGGAATTGGCATGGATGCTGATTTGAAAAAAATACACGACTATTACGAGCCGCGTATAACTGGTCGATTTTTTGAAAAATCGGGTTTTTATTCTTTTACTTCATGGTTTTCTACGGACTACAGAAACCCATTGGCCTTCGACTGGACAATCGACGGTTTTACCAATGCCGTTGAAAACGAAAGTTGGTCGTGGAGTTTTGCGCCGCGCATAAGGGTTAGCGATCATTTTTTATTCACATACACATTAAGTTCAAGTGTTAATTTGAACGATAAAGGTTTTGTAAAAACAATAAGTCAAGACAGCATAATCATGGGAATGCGTGATGTGAAAAGTATGGTGAATACATTTAGTGGCTCGTATGTTATTAACAATAAAATGTATGTATCGCTGAATATTAGGCATTATCGTACAGCAATTTGTTATAGCGATTTTTATATTTTGCAAGAAAATGGACAGCTTAAAAATGATGATTCTTTTATTGAAAATCACGATATAAACTATAATACTTTTACCATTGATATGTCCTATTCATGGAACTTTGCACCTGGAAGTTATTTGAACATTATGTGGAAAAATAATATCACGAAAAACGAAATTGTAAATAATAAAAATTTTGATAATTTTTTCACCAATTTCGATAGAACAATTAATTTCCCACAGTTGAATAGCCTTTCAGTGAAACTTTCTTATTTTCTCGATTATCAGAAGATTATCAGGAATTGAGATAAACGGGAAGATGACAAAAAAAAAACCTTGCCGAAAACAGGTTACAACAAGGTTTTTATTTGAAATCAGGAAAGCTTTTTAGAAGCAATATTTGTTTTTTTCAATTAATTTATCAGCAATTCTCCTACGTGCATCTTTATGGTTGAAAGGTTTAACAGAAGTGAGACAGCGTAATGCTTTTTGTAATTTTGTGTATTCATTTCCCTGAGCAATCACAGCAATGATATCCATTCCTGAACGAAACACGTTTTGTGTGGCATCCCAAACGTAGCAATCAATCATATCTTTGTAATATTTTATCAAATCATCGCCAACTATGCCTTGCATTTTCTGCACTCGTAAAACGGCAGATTCTGCGCCATAAAGCTGAATAATCATATCAGAAATATTCATCACTACTTCTTGTTCTGTTCCATATTGTTTGCCAAGCGTTTCATATGCACGTCCAAGCATAAGTAGAATGGCTTTTCTAATATTGTTGAAGCAGGCATATTTTTCATCGAAGTATTCGCCTGTAGGATATTTTTCAGTAAGAGAATCAATTTGTTCGAATATTTCTTTAGATCTTGGGAAGATAGGGGACTCTGCTTTTTTAGCAAATTTTAGAAATGTATCTGCCACAACCAAACGGTTGATTTCATTGGTTCCTTCAAAAATTCTGTTAATTCTGGAATCTCTGTAGCATCTGTCAACAGGCATTTCTGCGGAATAGCCCATGCCACCATGGATTTGCACTGCTTCGTCAACAATATAGTCGAGAACTTCTGATCCCAACACTTTCAGTACAGCTGCTTCAAGTGCATATTCTCCAATTGCTTCAAGGTATGCAGCTTCTTTTGTTTTTCCATTTGCAATATGCAGTTGAATCATATCGTCAACATATTTACTTGTGCGATAAACAGAGGATTCAATAACAAAAGTCAGAATTACCTGATTTGCCAGTTTATGCTTAATTGCCCCAAAAGAAGAAATCAACGAGCCAAACTGTTTACGTTCATTTGCATATTTAACTGAATAAGTGATTGCACCCCTACATGAACCCAGTACATTTGCACCAAGCTTTATTCTTCCAATATGAAGGATGTTGAGCGCAATTCTGAATCCTTCACCACGTACACCAAGTAGGTTTTCAACGGGCACCATACAATCATTGAAAAAAATCTGAACAGTTGATGATCCCTTGATTCCCATTTTCTTTTCTTCAGGATTGAACGTAATTCCCGGAAAATTTCTTTCTACAATGAAAGCACTTAAAATCCTATCATTATCTATTTTTGCAAAAACCGTGAACACATCTGCAAATCCACCGTTTGTGATCCACATTTTCTGACCATTTAATATATAATGTTTCCCATCAGGGGATAATACAGCTTTTGTTCTGCCTGAATTTGCGTCAGAACCCGCATTTGGTTCAGTAAGACAATATGCAGCAGCCAATTCTCCGGTGGCTAATCTTGGAAGATATTTGGATTTTTGTTCGGCATTGCCATAATATTGAATGGGCAAGGTGCCAATTCCGGTATGCGCAGAATAGGCAACTGCAAAAGAAAAACCTGCACCAAGTCTGTCGGCAGCTAACATAGATGTTACAAAAGATTGTCCAAATCCGCCATACTCTTCAGGAACAGAAATACTCAATAAGCCAAGTTCACCGGATTTTGTGATTAAGCTACGCATGTATCCCTTTTCCATGCTGTCAATCCGATTAAGATTCGGAAAAATTTCTTGTTCTAAAAAATCCTGACACATGCCGGCAATCATTGTCTGCTCCTCTGTAAATTCTTCAGGAATAAAAATATCGTTTGCAAGCGTTTGTTGTGTTAGGAATTCACCACCTTTTAGTACTTTCTTATTTTCCATATACTTAGTTTTATAATTACGGGTGCGAAATTATAAAATTCTGAAAAAATAAAAAATTTAGTTATAAACTGTATTTCTGACAGGAAGACTGTGTGTGATTTTTATATTAATTTTGTGGAATTCTTTAATTTTATATAATTTTGGCTTAATAAATAACCGTTTTTTGGAATGGGAGTTTTTTACAAATAAATAGTTCTTGTAAGAAAACTCAGTGTCAGATAAGAAAATGTCAAGAATGA
>JAVHQG010000324.1:0-1889 GCA_036171035.1 Bacteroidales bacterium | reverse complement strand
TAATGTCTGAAAAAGGAGGAATAAGGACTAAAAAGATTAGTATCAATAACAATTAACTTGCAATCCTTTATCAAAAGTTTTGGAGTTCGGTCTTCCAAATGGAAGGGAGGCAAAAAAAGTTTGGGAGAGGGGCTTACAGGTCTGTAAGGAGGCAAAAAAAGTTTTGGAGAGGAGCTTACAGGTCTGTAAGGAGGCAAAAAAAGGCTCAATTCCATATCGTGAGGAGTAATTATCTTTGTTCTCTCCAATACGATATAAAAGATGGATTATAGAGAAATAGTTAAAAACATACTACCACAGGGATTATTAGATTTTTTTGAGGTAAAGGAGATTCAAGAAATAGCCTCCAGTATAAAGCAAACAGAGCATTATATCATAATCCTTGAAGAAACCAATACTTTGCCTGTTGGGCTTTCGGAAAATGATTATGAGTCAAAAGGATTTTACAAACCACGCTTGATTCAGGATTTTCCGTTAAGAGGCAAGGCAGTTTATTTGCAGATACACAGAAGAAGATGGCAGCATAAGCAGGATAAAAAATATATCTATCGGGATTTTACACTAATAGCAGAAGGTACAAAATTTACTAAAGAACTTTCTGATTTTTTAAAACAAACATATTGATAATAGAGAAGACACCATAAGCACAGTAGCATATTATCATGGGGTAAAATCAAAAGCATTGTATCGTTCCTATAAACATAAAACAAGCGATTATAAATCATGGAAACAAAAACCTCATGCAAAAGAATACTTGCTGTATCCACAAAACATAAGTTCTTATTTGAGTATTGATGAAGTATCCTTGTCCCAAGGCGAATTATACACATTTGTAACATCCAAAGAAGGTAAAGGGAAAAATGGAACAATAGTAGCTATGATAGCCAGCACAGATGCTAATACAATAAATGAAGTGTTAGAAAAACTGCCGATATCAAAGCGTCTGGAAGTAAAAGAAATAACCTTGGATATGGCACGAAACATGGAATCTGCTGCACGAAAAAGTTTCCCCCATGCCAGTATCGTAACAGATAGATTTCATGTAGTAAAACTTGTTTTGGAAGCATTGCAACATCTAAGAATAAAATATAGATGGGAAGCCATAGACAAAGAAAACGAGAATATAAAAGCAGCCAAGATCAAGAGAGAGCGGTATCAAACAGAAGTTTTTTCCAATGGAGATACTCTGAAACAATTATTAACACGAGGTCGCTACTTGTTGTATAAACAAGAAGCAGATTGGACAGCAACTCAGCAACTCAGAGCAGTTATTCTGTTTAGTAAATATCCGCTTTTAAAAAAAGCATATCAATATGCTATCCAGTTTAGAAACATATATCAAAATAATAACATGGAAAATGCCAAAAGACAATTCATGGATTGGATTAATGAAATAAAGCAAACAGAGTTAACCGAATTTAATAGTGCAGCAAAATCAATAGCATATCATTTTGATAATATTTTAAACTTCTTTATCAATCGAAATACCAATGCAAATGCAGAATCATTCAATTCTAAAATAAAACTCTTCAGAGCAAATCAAAAAGGAGTTAGAGATGTTAGCTTTTTTCTCTTTAGAATGGAAAAATTATTTGCATAATAAAGTCCTCACGATATAGATTTAATCCGAAATTCTCCCGACATTAAAGCAACAATATTTTTTCAAAATCAAGGGCAGAAGCAAGTTTTACTGAGGTTTGCAAAATTGAAGATTGTGTAGATATAAATCCCTCGTCCTTTCGAGATAAGAACTTGATTTCAAGCCATTTTTGTTTTTTGGGGTAATGGTGCAAAAAATAGTTGGTGCTTATTAGAAAAAATGTTATTATCTTTCTGCCCATAAATCTGAAGAGGAAATAGGCAATGTTGGAGAGCAACCTATGAGCAAT
>JAVHQG010000323.1:8255-9821 GCA_036171035.1 Bacteroidales bacterium | reverse complement strand
GACTGTTTTCAAAACTAGAGTAACGAAATTATTGGCGTTTTCTTGCTGACACTATGTAGCTTATTCTTTTTTAAAGGTATATTTTTTAAAATTTGCAATGTAATTTGGTTTTCTACGTATGAAGGAGCAAAAGGTTTCATGCGAAATGCTTTTTTTATGAGGGGGTATAAAATAATTCAAATCTGAAAAATAATGGGGTGTGTGGTTTGAAATTTTGAGTTTTGAAACGCTTTGTGTTGCAGGGTTTGTTGTATATGGTTTTCGTATATTTAGGTTTGTTAGGTTGTTTGAGGATCTGTGGGTAGCTGTTTTATTTTGCTTGTGTAAAGTATAAAGATAAAAAATCTCTTAAAAGTAAATTTAATATCAATACCGATATTTATTATTTTTGCAATATGACAGAAAATTATATTTTTTCAGGAATAGGGCATGCGCTTGGTAAATTTGTGATCACAAACGATGAACTTGAAATAGCCGTACATAAGGGATTTCTTAAGGGTTTTAATGAGCATCGAATATGTGAAAGTGCGTCATTCAAGGAGTTTTTGAAAGATCATCCCGAAGTGAGTCCGTTTCATTGGTTTGCAGAATATAAAATGGGGTTTCGTACAAGAAATCATGTTGTGCCCTTTCCTCCAACGAAAACAAAGTTGCAAGGTGCAGAAAATTCACTTCATTTAGCTGTTAAAGCTGTGCAGAATGCCCTTGATGATGCAGGAGTTCATCCGGAAGAAATTGATGCGTGGTTTTTGAGTACGGCAACACCGCACGAACAAGCTCCCGGAATGTGTTCTACATTGAAATGTTTTTTTGTAAATCATCACAATCAAACACCAACAATGACGGTTACATCAGCGTGTGTCGGATTTAATATAAATATTGAGCGGAGCATAGAGTTTTTTAAATGTAATCCAAATGCTAAACATGTTGTGATTGTTCATGCAGAGGTGATGTCTGCTTTGTTACAACGGAAAACAGATTTTGTCCCTTTTACTACTTTTGCTGATGCGTCTGCCGCAATTGTTTGTAGCAAAGTAATGGCAGAGAAAAGAGAGGGCGTGCTTTCTATTGTGAACCACGAAGATTTGAATATGATCGATTTTCTTGGTGCAAATAAACATGGTGATTTATATATGGATGCAGGGATTGTAAAAAACAGGGCTATAGAAAATATTTGTAAAGCTTCATTTGAATCATTGAAAATTGCCGGTTGGGAATTAAAAGATATTGAACTGATGGTGCCGCACCAAACAGGGAATGCTATTGTTCACGGAGCAGCAGAGAAGATGGGCTTCCCGCTAAATAAAACATTTCAGGAAGTACAACTGAACCATGGAAATCTTTCAGGTGCATCTATTCCATTAGGGCTTTCAATACTTAAAAAATCGAAAAGATTATTGCCTGGGATGAAGATATTAACTGCAACAGCCGGACTTGGTGGCGAATTTGGTTCATATACCTATCAGGTGCAGCAGAATATTATGGATAATTCTAATATTTGTGATTTATCTAAAGACCTTGCAGGAAAAACGGCACTTGTAACGGGGTCAACCGGAATGTTGGGGG
>JAVHQG010000323.1:0-8155 GCA_036171035.1 Bacteroidales bacterium | reverse complement strand
GCACAAATCAACCAATATGCTCCTGTTGAAATCACAAAAAAATTAAAGTCCAAGATTTCATCTGTAATCCTTTATGTTGGGTCAGTTGCTGAAGATGCCCAGTTTTCTGGTTCATCTGCTTATGTGCAAGCAAAGCGAGGATTACACGGCTTTGCAGCTAGTTTTGCCTACGAGGCAGTTGGTGTTGGGATTAGAAGTATATATTATATGCCGGGCATAATTGACGGTGGAATGACTGATAAACTGGATGATAAACAAAAATATAATGCTATGATGAGCATTGGTCAGGAAGAGGTGCTGTTAGCAAATGATGTTGCCAAAAGGATTGTTCGATCGTTATATATACCCAAAGTACAAAAAGTGGTTGACAAATACGAAGGTGCGCTACTTGTAAGGCGTGATGGATATAAAATATGAATTATTTCAATTTCAGCAATCGTACTATTTTTAAGCCCATATCGAGCAAAATTATTTTTGGATTACCGTTTCTTTCGAGATGATATTGTGCTGTGTTAAATTCTTGAGCAAGTTGTTGAGCGTTTGCAGCATGTATGAAAGGATAGAATTTTTCGGAAAATACTTTTTCCTCCTTTGTGAGATAGATTAATTCAGGCTTGTTGGTGTGCATAATAAAGTTTTCGCGAATCATACGTAAACAGTAACTCAAAAAACTTTTTTGTCGCTCTCTTCCAATTCCAGACAGCTCCTCGGTTAGTTTTTGTAAATCTAGTATTTTTATGCCGTAACAAATCCGCATTAACTCTTGAAATTTTGTGAAATTAAATTTTTGCTCGTCTGATGTCTCAATGATATTGATGGCAGTTAAATAGTTGCCATTTGCTAGTCGAATAACATTTTCGGCTTCTTCATTTGATAATGAAAATTTGTTAATAAGCGCAGATGCAAGGCTTTCGTTATCTATTTTTGGAAGTTTAATTAATTGTGCTCTTGATAATATGGTAGATAAAATAAGTGAATGATCCTCTGAGATAAGAATGAAAATTGTCATGGGAGGTGGCTCTTCAAGTATTTTTAACAGTTTGTTTGCTGCAGTATTGTGCATTTTTTCAGCCAACCATATAATCATTATTTTATAATCACTTTCATATGTTTTAAAATTCAATTTACGGATGATTTCTTCGCTTTCTGCCGTATAAATTAAAGGTTGTTTTCTTTCCGTAATACCAAGTTTTTGAAACCATTCATTGGGTGAAATATATGGGTTTTCGCTTATGGCTTCTCTCCATTCTTTCAGATAGTTATCACTGATTTCTTTCCGATCAGTATTTTTTATTAAAGGAAAAACAAAATGTAGGTCAGGATGTGCCAATTGGTTGTATTTTCTGCATGAGGGGCATATTCCGCATGAATCAGTTTCTTGCTTGTTTTCGCATGAAATATATTGTGCGTAAGCAATTGCAAGTGCAAGTTTTCCACTACCCGTTGGACCAATCATGAGCAAAGCGTGACTTAATCTGCCCTCTTGAACAGTATTAATGAGTCTTTGTTTAATTTTATGTTGACCTATTACTTCTTTAAAAAGCATTATTTTTTATTTATACACTAGGGTTTTACCTATTGTTTGTTTGAATATTTTATGGGTTTGTATTTGTCTTGTTTATTTTTGCAATCAGGTTGATATTTAATCTTCTGTTCCAAGCTCCATTTTTATTTCCAACAGTAATTCTTTTATTTGAATTAATTTTTCAATGATTTCAAAATTTTTTATTGTGTCTTCTTTGTTTTCGCATAATTTCTTTTTTGCTCCGGCAAGTGTCATGCCTCGTTCTTTCACAAGATGGTAGATGAGATGTAAATTTTTAATGTCATCTTTTGTAAATTGGCGATTTCCTTTTTGTGTTTTGTGCGGTTTTAAAATATCAAATTCTTTTTCCCAGAATCGAATCAATGACGCATTTACTTGAAACATTTCAGCGACTTCACGAATGGAAAAATATATTTTTTCTATGACTGGTTTTTTGTATGGCACGAGTTGAATAAATCAATATCTACAAAAGTACAAAAATAAGAAATAATAAATATTTACGATATATATTTTGCTTTGCGGTAGAAGTACAGAAGAATTGATTGAGAATGGGAGAGGTGGACTTTATTTTGCCAAAATCACTCGTTTCGATTTTAATTTGTTGTTTACCGATCCTTTAATAAAGTAAACGGCTGGTCTTAAATTGTTGTTGTCGTTTAGTTCAAATGATACTCTTCCATTTGAAACCTGTTTGGAAACAGAGGAATAAACGGCATTCCCAACAGCATCAAAGAGCATAATTTTTGCATCTGTATATTCTTCCTCCTGGCAGTTTTCAAATGACACTTCACAGCGACCAACGCAGGGATTGGGTTTTACAAAAATATCGCATGATGATTCTGTCCCAATAATTGAAACGGCTTTGACTTCAAGATATTCGTATTTCCCATCGAAATCAATTTGTTTCAACCTGTAATATATTGTTCCGGGATTTACCGGGGAGTCATTATATGAATATTGTTTTATGGAATTACTGTTGCCGGCACCTTTAATATTTGTTAAAATGGAAAAATCAATGCCGTTCAAACTTTTTTCAATCACAAAATGATCGTTATTAATTTCTGAAGCTGTACTCCATTGTAATGAAACTTTGTTGCCATTGGCTTCTGTGGTAAAGGAAATTAATTTTACGGGAAGAGGTGTGACCGCATTTGCAAAACATGGTCCTGTAGCACAATCGTTTGTAAACCCGAAAACAGTAGCTGATCCATTTGTTATGGCTTTCCCTGTGGTTGAAAGGCTTCCGATGCCTGTAATGGTTGATCCGTTTTCTCCTTCAAATTCTCCATTAATAGTTATTGTACCATCAACCTGTATGTGATTGCTATTGTTTTTGTTTTTAAGTTTTCCGTTAATAATGATTTGACTTCCTGTTTCGATAGTGATGTTTGAACCATTTTCAAATTCTACATCTCCATTGATGGTAAAGGTGGAATTGTTTCTTACAACAATGGTCACAGATGATCCAAATTTGAGATCTGAAGTAGCACCGGTATTCGTTTCAATATAAATTATATCTTTCGATTCGTTTGGTGTGCAGGAACACGCAGCACCTCCTGATGTATGTGACCAATGATTCCCATTTGTCCAACTTGCAACTGAAACAATAGAGTAAACAGTTTTTGAGGCAGCAAAGGTGGTCGTTGAAACAAATGGTGAGATAAATAGTAATATTGCTACAACAGTCATGGATTGATATGTAACCTTAAATGAATTCACAAGATTATTAGGTTGAGATAATTAAATTTTTCTCGAAAATAATTTAAAGTTTGGGGATTAAAAAGAAACATAATAGGTTTTAATACGCATAGTGATAAATAAATCAAAAATACCCTTAATTTTGAGTGTTTTATTGTATTGATATCATGTGTGGAATTACGGGGATTTGTTGGTTTAACGATCAAGGTCGGGCTTTTCTAAAAAATATAGACAAGGCTGTTGATTCATTGGTTCACAGAGGACCTGATAATAAGGGGGTTTATATTAAGAATAATGTTGGGTTAGGGCAAACAAGGCTATCTATTATTGATACATCAGATGCAGCTACACAGCCATTTACAGATAGTTTCGGCCGATATACAATTGTGCTAAATGGGGAGTTTTATAATTATCAACAGTATCGTAAAGCTCTAATTGATGAGGGGGTTCAATTCAGGTCATCAAGTGATACCGAAGTTTTGCTCCAACTATTTATTACAGAGGGAATAGCTTGTCTGAATAAAATAAATGGTGATTTTTCATTTGCTGTTTATGATAGTTTAGAGAAAGAGCTTTTTTTGGCAAGGGATCGTATGGGTGTGAAGCCTTTGTTTTGCTACCAAGATGAAGAAAAGTTTATTTTTGGTTCAGAAATGAAGTCATTACTAGCTTTTGGGATACCCAAAGAACTTGATATGGATTCAGTGAACGAATATTTTCAATTGAACTATATCCCATCCCCGAATTCGATTTTCAAGAACGTTAAAAAACTTATTCCCGGCGAATATTTGAGGATTAAGTATAATCAAGTGACATCTGAAAAATATTATTCTATTCCATATTTGAAAAATAAATATCAGGATATATCCTATGAAAATGCACAAATTCAATTAATAAAATTACTAGATAGTGCTGTAGAACGTCGGCTTGTATCAGATGTGCCGCTGGGTGCTTTTTTGAGTGGAGGGATTGACTCAAGTATTATTGTAGCACTGGCTTCTCATCATTTGAAACAACTCAATACGTTTTCAGTTGGTTTTAAGGATGAGCCATTTTTTGATGAAACAAATTATGCTGAACAGGTTGCTAGAAAATACAATACAAATCATACCGTTTTTAAACTTTCTAATGATGACATTTTTTCTGTATTGCATGATGTGCTTGATTATACCGACGAGCCATTTGCTGATTCGTCTGCATTGGCAGTATATATTCTCAGCAAAAAAACCAGACAGAAAGTTACGGTAGCCCTTTCAGGCGATGGTGCTGATGAGATGTTTTCGGGTTACAATAAGCATCAGGCACATTTTATGGCGATGTATCCCGGGATGGCTGAGCGATTGATTTGTACAGTAAGTCCATTACTTAAATTCTTCCCACAATCACGAAATGGGAAATTCAGCAATCTTATCAGACAGTTTAACCGCTTTTCAGATGGGATGAAGTTGACGGAAAAAAATCGGTATCTGCGTTGGTGTTCGTTGGCATCGGAGAAACAGGTTCGGCGGCTACTGTTGCAATGTGGAAGCGAAAATGAGCTTTTGATGCGAAAACAATATATTACTGAATATATAAACGATCCGGTAGCCATGTATGATATTTTATATTCAGATATGCATTTGGTTTTGCAAGGAGATATGCTGGTTAAGGCTGATATGATGAGTATGGGAAATGGATTAGAGGTGAGAGTTCCTTTTCTTGACCATACGGTTGTTGATTTTGTTTTCTCATTGCCGGATGAATATAAGATTAATAAAACCATGCGGAAACGAATATTGCAAGATACATTTAGGGATTTATTGCCACAAGAGCTTTATAACAGACCGAAACATGGCTTTGAAGTGCCTTTGCTAAAATGGTTTAGAAGTGATTTGAAAGGTATGATTCAAGATGATTTGTTATCAGATGATTTTATTCAGCAGCAAGGTTTTTTTAATAGGGAAACTATTTCGACACTTAAAAAACAGTTGTATTCTTCAAGTCCAGGTGATGTCCATGCTCGCATTTGGGCATTGATTGTGTTCCAATATTGGTGGAAGAAGTACTTTGTGTAGTAAAAAAAAGGCTGTCATTTTGGGACAGCCTTTTTTTTGTATCAAAAAAAATTATTTTACGATTGTGAATTTCTTTGTTGTTGTGGTAGCACCATTTTGAATGCTTAAGAAATAAATTCCCGATAGTTTATCAGAAATATCAATTTGTAGGATATCGCCTGAAACAGCTTTTTCTTGCTTTGTATAAATGCAACGACCAATCATATCAAAAATAGAAACTGTCATTTGGTTGTTTTCAACAGTACCCATAATAACATTAAGAATGTTTGCAGCAGGGACAGGATAAACATTAAAATGATTATTGTTGGATGCATTATTAATGCTTGTCATCACAGCCGGATTCCATTTATAAATTCCACCATCCGTAGCATTTGTATTAAAACTGCCGGCCCATCCTGTATTGATGTCAAGGAATGCAACAGATGTGTACTGAACTGAACCGGTGTCGATGTTAAGGAAAGAAGCGCAATCGTTTAGGCTGTATGAAGATCCATTATTTGGATAGACACTTACATCCACCCATGTTGAAGGTGTGCCTGGGATATACGCTAAATTGGGTGAATTTACAAAAAATCCGGTTGGAGTTAATGCAGTCCATGTTAGCCCTCCATCATTGGTTTTAGCCATATAATATGGTGCGGCAGTAGATCTGGATAGTGCTATTCCGACCAAACAATTTTTAAAACTTAAATCTGTTTGATTTGCCGCAAGTCCGGTTGAAGCGACTGTCCAATTTAGACCTTTATTAATTGAACGATAAACCCTTGAAGTTGATGTTCCAAAAAATATGGTATCGCCGAAAGCTTGATAAAAATCTACAGTACCGGTTTCTCCTGTTGCTGCATCTGGGATGTTCGCCACGGGCACTTGAGTCCAAGATGTTCCACCATTGCTTGTGGTATATATAACAAAATCAGTAGATGCCGGGTCTCCCATACAAACAGCGTCGTTTGCATTAAAGAAATGTACAAAATTCAGCCATGACGTTGAATAATCTGGAGAGCCTGTTGTTGACCATGTTGTGCCACCATCTGTGGTTTTAACAATTACACCACCGTTTGCACCCGTAGGGTACATGGCTGCATAAGCAACGTTGTAGTTAAATGCCTGTATATTAGCAATATCATATACGGTAGAATTAGTAAAAGAGATTGAACCCGGAGTCCAGGTATTCCCACCATCGTTTGTTCTGGTAAACTCTCTTACGTTGCTACTTGCAGCACCATCATAAGCTTTTGCCCAAACAGTGTTTTGGTCTAAGATTTCAATCTGGTCGATTCCTCTGCTTGCAGCAGAAAATCCAGTGTTTTGCTTAATCCATGCAGATGGCAAACCACCTACTTTAATATAACGTTCTTCAGTTTTAAGATCTGTACCATTAGCATTTGTAACCTTTAAAGTTATGATTTTATATCCATTGGCTGCAAACGTAATTCCTGTTGGATTTTGATCTGTAGAAGTAGCCGGCGTTCCACCTTCAAATGTCCAAAGCCAGGAAACGGGACCATTTAATGAATGATCGGTAAAATTTACAGGTTGGGCTATGGCAGGAACAATATTGTCAACAGTAAAATCAGCAATAGGCATGAGACTGGAAAGAGGCTGAATACGAATAACTGCTTGCCTGTCGGTGCTGAAGTTTGAGCCAGAGGGGTTTAGTGCATTTAGAAAAACATATCCATTAGACATGCCTCCCCAGCCCCAATTTATATGATATTTATTTGCAGTATTGTATCCATCGCAAACAAATGCGTGACCACCACTTGCAGCGCTGCTTCCAGCTAGAAGAACAGGTCTGCCGGCGTCTATTTCTGCTTTAATCATTGCAACCCAATTTGATTCCACAGGGAATAGGGATTGATATTTTATTTCAGCAGTAGGTTGATATTTAAAATAGGTTTTTAGTGCAGTAGGGACTTCATACATCATAGCTCCTGAACCTGCAGCATCATAATCCATGTTGACCGCTACACCGCAGTGAAACATTAACGTAGCAACTGATGGGTTTGAGCTAGTGACACTATTAGGCATTGAAGCCCAGTTATAGGTTGTTGTACCAAAATTTGCAGACAAAGCACCATATTCAGGATGCGTGTATGGAGTATAAGAATAAGAGCCGGCTCCAGTAGTTGGGTAGTTCCATTTTTTTAGAATTTGTGCCATTGCAGTTGCAACACATCCGGTTGGGTCGCCATTGGGACATTGAGCATTATAAGGTGAACCCTGATCCCAAAGAGTAGTACACATAGGCGATACGGCATTAATATCTTTTGCATAATTATCATTTAAAATATTGTCCCATTCTTTGCGTGTTTCCTTATTATCTAATTTAGCATTTACAATTCCCAGAATTTCTTTGCTGTAGTCATCATAAAAGGCGGCAGCATTAGGAGGAAGAAGATCTTTGTTGTAATCCGATTCATAAGAATAGCTAAGCAGTGGATAAGAAATATCATCAGCTGCAATCATAACAAATCCTCCGGATGAAAATGTAAAGACATAGTATGTTGTTAATTCTTGATTTTTGGTAATGATTACATCTTTAACACTGTAATTTTTAACACTAGGTGGGGCATAATGTTTATACCAGTTAACAGCTACATTTTTGGCAACATCAACGGTTACCGGAGCAGCGATGAGTATTACGCTAAACATCAAAGCTACAAAAAGCGACAGTAATCTTCTATTCATAATGATATTTTTAAGGTTAATAAATAGTGGTTAAATGCAAATGTAAAAATTTAATAGACAATCAGGTTGAAAGACGGAGGTTTTTTCGGTTAGGTTGCAAATGTGATAATTTATTTACCAGTCAATGTTTTTTAAAAAATCAGCTTTTAATATAAATTCTTTTTGT
>JAVHQG010000322.1:0-9824 GCA_036171035.1 Bacteroidales bacterium | reverse complement strand
AGTCCCCTTTAGGGGATTTAGGGGTTAAAAGACTTTTCGGAGTGGACTCAATTTTATAATTTCATAAAATTTAAATGAATTTTAATAAAGAAATAAAAAATATCGGTATCATTTTCTTTTGCATTCTGCTTCTGATTATTGTTTGGATATTTCAATATACGCAACACAATTTGCAATTTACATTTAGTTCGCTTATTAAAATTCATCAAGATAATTCCATAATTGTTTTACTTGAAATATCAATTATTATTTGTGCAATTGTATATTATTTTATTCATAGAAATGATAAGAAAATAATAGATGAGCAAGAAACAACCATAAAAGACCAACAGAATATTATTAATTTGAATGCCGATTATGCTAAAAAAATTGGCGATGGTGATTATGATTTCTACATACCTGCTGATAATAAAAATGATATCGTTGCATCATCCTTGGCATTGATGCGACGAAAAATGTTAACAAAAAAATAAAAAGAGGATGAGTATTATACTGCATCATCAAAGCTATTACTGGATTTGCTATTGCAGTTTGAGGAATTGAATTTAGATAATAATTCGGTTTTGGTAAAATGGTATTATTCAACCACAGATGAAGAGATGAAAGACGCTGGTGAAGAATATGCGGATATTGTTGAAATACCTTTTGAATATATTGAATTCTAATTTATAATAACCCGCTTATTTCAAAATTCGCTTGACTCTAAGAATCAAATCATCGATGTCTAAAGGTTTTATAATATAATCTTTTACACCTTGTTCCTGTGCTTTTTTTATAGTTGCATGGTTACTTTTAGCGGTTAGCATCACAACTGGTATTTTTGCAGTCTTGCAGTTTTTTCTAATCTCTTCTAGGAACTCAAACCCATCCATCTCAGGCATCATAATATCAAGAATGATAATATCAATCACTTGAGTTTTTAGCAGATTAAGCCCATCTTTGCCACATGCAGCAACAAATACTTCAAATTCTTTTTCATCAAAAATATTTTTTACCAATAATCGATTAGTTTCAGAATCATCAACCAATAATATTTTTTTAATGTTTGAATGTTTCATTATAATTAATTTATTTTAGAATAATCTCTCGTACCTATACCTGTTCAAAAGTAAAAAATAAAAATTTTATTTGAAATGATTTATAATTGAGTTATATCAATTTTTAAAAATATTTTAAGCTAATAGCTCTAATCTGCTTGCATCAAGCCTGATAAAAATAAATAACAAAATAGTGAAAGCCCATAAAGATGATCCTCCGTAGCTAAAAAAGGGTAGGGGAATCCCAATTACTGGGGCAAGACCTATCGTCATGCCAATATTTACTACAAAGTGGAAGAATATTATAGAGGCTACGGAATATCCAAAAATACGACTAAATAAAGATCGTTGTCGCTCTGCCAGAAAAATAATGCGCAGCAGAAGTGCTATAAATAGAATAATTACGATGGTTGACCCCAAAAAGCCCCATTCCTCACCAATAGTACAGAAAATAAAATCAGTGCTTTGTTCCGGGACAAAATCATATTTGGTCTGTGTGCCTTGTAAATACCCTTTGCCAAAAAATCCTCCCGATCCAATGGCTATTTTCGATTGATTAACATTGTACCCAGCTCCTTTTAAATCGTTCTCCATACCCAGTAAAACGGTGATTCTAGTGCGCTGATGATCAGATAAAACATGGTCGAAAAAATAATCAACAGTGAACGAAAACGATAGCGATAAAATCATAAAAATAATGATTGTATTTGCAAATGGTATCTTCAGCGAAAGATTGATAATTGCATAAACAAGCCCTGCAAACGCAGCTCCAATGCCTATTACATAATATGTTTCTATTGGTTTTCTTAATAAGAGATTTATTCCATAAAAAATAAGTATTGAAACACCGGTAATGCCTATAATCAATAGAAACTCATATAACCTTCGTCTAATGAGTCCAAATACTATCAGGGCGGATATTACAATAAAAATTGATAGTGATAATAACGATAACAATAGCGTTGCTATAAAAAGTGCTACAATTAAGACACAGAAAAACAGAAAGTATCCGGTTACCCAGCCTTCGCGGTAAAGAACCAAAACAAAAGCGGCATAAACCAAAGCTGTACCGGTATCATTTTGCAAAATAACTAATATTGACGGAACGCCTAAAATTAAACAAATGTTGAAGAATGTCTTGAATTTATGCGTTTGTGGATTTGCACCGCTAAGTAATTTAGACATGGCTAAGCAAGCAGCTAGTTTCCCGAATTCTCCGGGTTGTAGTCGAAACCCTCCGATTTCAAACCACGATCGTGCTCCATTTACTTCTTTCCCTAAAAAAATCACAGCTATCAGTAATAACAATGTAATACCATAGAATACATATGCAAAAAAAGAGTAGAAATTACTATCAATTAAAAAAATCAAAAAAATTATAATCAATGATGCACCGATCCATAACATTTGTTTTCCATATTTTTGACTTATGGTAAATATACTTTGGAATTCGTCGTTATAAACGGCAGCGTAAATATTGAGCCATCCAAGGATGACCAATGCAAAATATAAGAAGATTGTAACCCAGTCAACGCTAGTCAACAGGTTCACTTTTCTTGTTGATTCTACTACGTTTCTTGTCAAAGCTTAATGAATTTTCTAAATTATTAAAGTCAAGTATTCTTTGTTCCTTTGCCTGATCTTGAATTTTTCCGGTAATATATTTTTCAATAATCAAGCTAGCGATTGGAGCAGCCCAAGTACCTCCAAACCCTGCATTTTCAACATATACTGCAATGGCTATTTTGGGATTGTCTTTTGGCGCGAATGCAATGAACACCGAATGGTCTTCTCCTCTTGGATTTTGTGCTGTTCCGGTTTTGCCGCATACTTCAATATCTTTAATTTGCGCAAGCCTTGCTGTTCCTGCTTTTACAACTTCCGACATTCCGTCAATAATCATATCATAGTATTCTGGACTGATGGGTGTCATATTCTTTACCATGAATCGAGGATTCAAATATTTTTTATCTCCAATTTCTTTAACTAAATGGGGTGTATAGTAAAATCCCTTATTTGCAACTATTGATACAAAATTTGCCATTTGAATGGGGACAATCTCAACTTCTCCTTGCCCAATACTTAATGAGTAGATTGTTTGAAACGCCCATCTGCCATGTCCATACCATTTATCATAAAATTTTGGGGTAGGTAACCTTCCGCCTTTCATTGAACGAATGTCTGTGTTAAAGGGCTTTCCAAGTCCAAAAGTTGCTACAACATCGTGCCACATGTTTAATCCAATTTCGCTATCTTTAAAAATGCTTCGTGATTTCCCTTGTTGGATAATGCGTTGAAAAACCTTGTAAAAATAGGGATTGCATGAGTATTGGATGGCTTGCTCAATGTTCCCGGCATTTGGATGAT
Organism: Bacteroidales bacterium; assembly: GCA_036171035.1. Lineage (GTDB taxonomy): Bacteria > Bacteroidota > Bacteroidia > Bacteroidales > GWF2-35-48 > GWF2-35-48. The sequence goes on along the minus strand of JAVHQG010000322.1, from coordinate 6,420 downwards.
GATGGCAGTTCACTACACTCTTATCACAAGGAAACGCTGTTGATTCCTTGATTACTCCTAGATGAAGCCCTACCAGTGCCTGAATAATTTTAAAAATTGAACCTGGTGGATATTTTGCTTGCAGTGCTCTATTGATTAGTGGCTTAGAAATATCATTATTTAATATTGGAAAATTTTTTGAACGATCGCGACCTACCAGCAAATTTGGGTCGTAGGATGGGCTTGAAACCATGCATAATATTTCTCCTGTTGAAGGTTCAATTGCGACAATACTTCCTATTTTATTTTGCATCAATTTTTCCCCATATTCTTGAATATCCAAATCTATTGTTGTTGTCAGGCTTTTTCCAACAACAGCGGTTGTATCATACTTCCCATTCTGAAAACTTCCTTTAATCCGGTTATGTACGTCAACCATATAAATACTAACACCTTTGATTCCGCGTAATTCTTTTTCATAGGATTGTTCAAGTCCACTGATGCCAATATAATCGCCTGATTTGTAGTAGGCATCTTTTTTTGTCAAATTTTCGTCAACTTCTCCAATGTATCCAAGCAAATGAGCAGCAGTTTTTCTGGGATAAATTCTTAACGTTCGTGATTGCGTAAAAAAACCGGGATATTTATATAATTTCTCTTGTAAAACAGCATATTTCATTGCAGATATCTGCTTAATTAATATTGATGGTTTGAAGCGGGAATAGGATTTTGCTTTTTTAAGCTCGCTGATTAATTCCTCTTTCGATATTTCCAATATATTCACCAGATCTAAAGTATCAAATGATACAATTTGTTTTGGAATAATCATCAAATCATAAACTGCTTGATTTTCAACCATTAACTTGCCTTTCCTATCACGCACAAGTCCACGTGCAGGATAAATAGTGATATAACGAAGGACGTTATTATTTGCAGATAATTTCAGATTCGTATCAATTAGCTGTAGATAAAATAACCGCATCACATAGATAAATGCAATCGCAATCAAGATTCCTGCAACAATCCACTTTCGGTCTGAATACGGATTCTTCATTTATTGGGACTATTCGTAATATTTACGACAAAATTAATGCTTCTCAATGAAGAATATTGTTATTGAAGATTGTTTTGTTAACTGGGTTTTTAACACCATAAAAATTCTAATTGCCAAATACATACTGAATTATATTTGCACCCATTTTTAATGCTTTTAATCGTGTATCTTCGGAATCTTTATGAACACTCTGATCTTCCCATCCGTCGCCAAGGTCGCATTCGTAAGAATAAAAGCAAATAAGTCTTCCTTGATAAATTATTCCAAATCCTTGAGCAGGCTTACCATCATGTTCATGAATTTTTGGAAGCCCATTTGGAAAATCATATTTCTGATGATAAATTGGATAATTAAATGGTAGTTCTATAAATTGAAGATCGGGAAAAATTTTCTTCATTTCTCTCCTGATAAATTCATTGAGACCATAATTGTCATCAATATGCAGAAACCCACCTGAAAGCAGATAATTCCTCAGGTTCTCTTTTTCCTGATCAGAGAATACTACATTGCCATGTCCTGTCATGTGAATAAAGGGATAGTTGAAAATATCTTTGCTGCCTACGTCAATTTCAGCATAATCCGGAGCAATGTTCGTCCCAAGATTTGTATTACAATATTTGATTAAATTGGTCAGAGATGTTGGGTTTGCATACCAGTCGCCACCTCCATTGTATTTTAATAACCCTATTTTAACTGTTGTAGTTTGTGCAACTGATATATGTAAAAATGTGGTTACAAATAACAAAATTGCAAGAAAAGATTTATGTAGTAAATATAATCTCATTAAAAATTATTGATTGATATTGTGCATTCATTAACCACGGCGGGGCATTATATTTGTAAAAAATGAAACTCTCCCTTCCTAATAGCTCCAGAGGAGCTTAATATTTTGCTATAATGTAGCATTGCGTAACATGAGTTATTGATTCAAAAATTGAATGATGCTGCAACAAATTATGCCTGCTGTTTCTGTCCTTAAACGACTCAATCCTAAAGTTATTTCTTTATATCCATTTTGTATGGCAAATTTAATTTCTTTTTCAGAAAAATCACCTTCGGGACCAATAAGAATCAATGTATCATCCCCTTTTTTGTAAATATCTTTTAAATTAAATTTTTCACGGTCTTCGCAATGTGCAATGTATTGTGAACTATTAAATGGTTGTGCAATAAATTTATTGAAATACTGTAAGGGTCTTAATTCCGGAAGATATGTAGCAAGGCTTTGTTTCATGGCTGAAGCAAGAATTTTATGAAGCCGCTCTTGATTTATGTTTTTCCGTTCAGAATGTTCACAAATGATTGGTGTAATAGTGTGAATGCCTATTTCAGTTGCTTTTTCAAGAAACCATTCAAATCGTTCTATGTTTTTTGTTGGAGCAATAGCAACATGAAGGGTATATGGTTTTTTACCGTATTCTAAAAGGGTTTCAGTGATTTCAATAGTGCATTTTTTGGGATGTTCTCCTGTAATGGTGGCATTATATAGATTTCCTTTCCCATCAGTCAACGTGATTTTATCGCCTGATTTCATGCGTAACACAGTCAGACAATGCCTTGATTCTTCTTCAGAAAGTGTGTATAAAGGTGTAGTAATATCTGGAGTATAAAAAAGGTTCAATTTTTACTCAATAGTTTTACATTTATTTACCGGGCAAAAGATATACATAAGTCGTAGTACGGTGGAATATTAAAACTTAATTTGATTTAAAGAAAGAATCAACAAATTCAGTTTTGTTGAATACCTGAAGGTCTTCAAGTTTTTCTCCAATGCCAATATATTTTACAGGGATTTTAAATTGATCAGATATTCCAATCACAACGCCACCTTTTGCAGTGCCATCTAGTTTTGTAAGAGCAAGAGCAGTAACCTCGGTGGCAAGAGTAAATTGTTTTGCTTGTTCAAAAGCATTTTGTCCGGTTGAGCCATCAAGCACCAAAAGCACTTCGTGAGGAGCATCCGGAATTACTTTTTGCATTACTTTTTTTATTTTGGTAAGTTCATTCATTAGGTTTACTTTATTATGCAACCTACCAGCAGTATCAATAATAACGATATCTGCATTGTTTTTTTTTGCTGATGTTATTGTGTCAAAGGCGACAGAGGCAGGGTCAGAGCCCATTTGTTGTTTAACCAATTGTACGCCTACTCTTTCAGCCCAAATGCTTAATTGGTCAACAGCTGCCGCACGGAAAGTATCTGCTGCACCAAGCCACACATTTTTTCCTGCCTTTTTAAAGTGGTAAGCTAGTTTCCCTATAGTTGTGGTTTTTCCAACACCATTTACCCCTACAACCATTATTACATAAGGATTATCTATTTTTGGAATGGAGAAATCTTTAAAGGATGCTGTTTGATTTTCTTCGAGCAGGGAAGCTATTTCTTCGCGCAGAATACTATTAAGCTCGCTAGTATTTACATATTTGTCGCGGGAAACCCTTTGTTCAATTCTTTTTATAATTTTCAACGTGGTTTCAACACCCACATCCGACGATATCAGTACTTCTTCAAGATTGTCGAGAACCTCTTCATCAACCTTTGATTTTCCAACAACGGCTTTGGTAATCTTTTGAAATATACTTTCTTTGGATTTTTCGAGTCCTTTATCAAGACTTTCTTTTTTTTCTTTAGAAAATATTCGACTGAAAAATCCCATGAGTTAATTTTAAAATATTCAGCAATTTATATTATATTTTTCAGCAAAAAAAGCTTTTCCTCCAAAAAAGAAAAGCTTTTAAAATTTTAAATATGAAGTGAGATTTTATTTTTTTGCTAAAAAATCTTTCACCGCATCATTAGGCATTACTTCCTCTTTAAACTCATAAGCCCCTGTTTTCGGAGATTTGATCATCTTTATTACTTTCACGTAATCCTTGCCGGAAGCTTCTTTTTTTAGGGCTGCTACTACTTTCTTTGCCATAGTATATTATTATTTAATTTCTTTATGTACAGTTACTTTCTTTAACACAGGATTGTATTTCTTCAATTCCATTCTTTCCGTTGTGTTTTTTTTATTTTTTGTGGTGATATACCTTGACATGCCAGGCATGCCACTTTGTTTATGTTCTGTGCATTCCAGTATTACCTGTATCCTGCCGCCTTTACTTTTTTTTGCCATAAAATGTTTCCCCTAGATTAATATTTATTGATATACCCCTTTATTTTTGCTTGCTTTAGAGCAGCTTCTAACCCGTTCTTCGTAATTGTTCTGATACCAGAAGTAGTAACTTTTAACGTTATCCAACGATTTTCACTTTCAAGAAAAAATCTTTTTGTTGTGAGGTTTGGATTAAAAACCCTCTTAGTTCTTTTGTTTGAGTGGGATACGTTGTTGCCAACCATTGATGTTTTCCCTGTTATCTGACAAATTTGTGACATATTTTTGTTTTATTTTTTGAGGTTGCAAATTACGTTAATAATATTCAAACAAACAAATCTTTAGAAACTTTTTTTGAACATCTTGCTGTTTTTATACTTTTTTTCATTAAAAAACTTATCTTTGGACTTTTATTTCACCACATTATAAGTCGTTACTGCTTAAATGTATGGTCTTCTCTAACAAAGGGATTGGTGCGATTTTATTATTTATTTCTGATATATAAATTCATGGGGACAACTCAATATCATACTTTTCACATTCCCGTTATGGGATTAGGTTACACGATTGACACTCCTGTTAAAGTTGCTCGGTTTGGTATTTCTTCAGTTGTTTCAATTATTGAAGATCATTTGATTGAACAAATGCGGGAGTTTTATTGTAATAAAGAGCAAGAAGAGTATATTAAAATAGACATCTGTGAGGATAATCATCGTGCAGCACGTATTACTGCTTATTTGAATTTGCTTCAAAAGATTATCAATAAACAAATTGTAAAAATAAAAGCTGAACCTTTTAAGCCGGGCAACGAAATTGTGAAATACTTTGAGATGCTTCCTGATAATACTCTTGTTAAAGTGCTTTTTAATAAAATGATGGACAGTGAAGGTCCCGAAAAGGAGCTTTTGCAGCAAGAATTGCGGAACAAAATCATTGCTGGTTCAGTTGATGTTAATATTATGACGAAGCCTGATAATTTGAATGTATCGGCTACGGGTGAAAAGCTTCCTCAGGAATATTCCAATGCTTTAGCTGCTCTGCGTGGTTTTGCATTGAGCAATTTATCGGCTTCTATTATTTTTTCTGCCGGATTAAATGCACGGTTGTATTCCTATTGTGAACAATTTCCAGATTTTTACCCTGATGAGAATGAACGTATTGTTAAAAAAATTGTACTAAAAGTCAGTGATTATCGTTCGGCGATGATACAGGGGAAATTTTTTGCAAAAAAAGGTATTTGGATTTCTGAATTTAGAATTGAGTCTGGTTTAAATTGTGGTGGACATGCTTTTGCTACAAATGGGTTGTTAGCCGGACCAATTTTAGAGGAGTTTAAATCAAATAGAGAACAACTTGCTTGCGAATTGTTTAAAATGTGTAATGATGCCTTAAAGGTGAAAGGGAAAACTGTTTTTACAAAACAACCTAAACTGAAAATCACGTATCAAGGTGGAATAGGCACTTCAAAAGAGAATGAATTTCTTACAAAATATTACAATTTAGATGGTACGGGCTGGGGAAGCCCTTTTTTGCTTGTTCCTGAAGCAACAAATGTGGACGAAGGAACTTTAAAACTTTTAGCTGTTGCGAATAAAGATGATTATTATTTAAGTAGTGCATCTCCTATTGGAATTTCTTTCAATAACTTTAGACGTAGCAGTGCAGAGTTGCAACGGCACACCAGAATAGAAAATGGGAAACCAGGAAGTCCTTGTATCAAAAAATTTCTTGCATGTGATACAGAATTTACGGAATTCCCTATTTGCACTGCATCACGTAGGTATCAAGAGCTTAAAATTGCCCAAATAATTGATCAGAAAAACACAGAAATTAGTGTTGCAGACATAACTGCTAAAGATTGTCTGTGCGAAGGATTAGGTGCTTCGGCTCTATTAAAAAACAATATAAAATCAAATGGAAGTTCAACCGCAGTAACTATTTGCCCCGGACCTAATCTTGCTTTTTTTTCAGGTTCATATTCTTTGCAACAAATGATAAATCATATTTATGGTAGAACAAATTTGCTGAATACCGTTCCGCGTCCACATTTATTTATTAATGAACTACTGCTTTATATTGATTTTTTAAAGAAAGAGTATATTAAAACCAAAAACAAACTCACCGTTCAAAAAGAAGAGTATTTTAAAATGTTTAAGGCAAATTTATGTGCCGGAATGGAGTATTATGTTAAACTTTTTGCGCAAATGAAGTTAGACACAAATGAATTGGCTGAACAAATAAAACAAATGGCTGAAGCTAAATCGGAATTAAACTTTATTTGATATTCTA
>JAVHQG010000321.1:0-9855 GCA_036171035.1 Bacteroidales bacterium | reverse complement strand
TATTTACATTTAAAACCTTTACCAGTTGTGCTTTGCAATAATTACTACCGTACAATATCCCCACTTACCACCTGTAGCATGACCAATACCAACATCTTTAAAATTAGAATAAAAATCATTCATACCAAGCAAATGAACCCTGTGTCCTGCGGCTGAATGCGGCATTGCCCCTCCATCATATAAAAGTTGAATAATGCTTTCTTTCACGCCTTTTTTCCCTGCTGCAATAGATTCAAAAAAATTACTTGCTTTGTCTTTTGTCCATTCTGCCGGCATTTTATATCCTGCATTTGCCATGCGAATATTAATTCCGTTTCCATCAGGATCAACATGATCAAAATAATCTCTTTTTACCATGTCTTCTGCCTTTGCTTGTGCAACCTTTGCCAGTGTATCATTCCACTTCAAATCATGAATAGCTTTTATATCATCCATATTAATATTTACCTCAACATTGAATTTTCCGGGATTTGCACGAACCTGATTTAAAAACTCAAAAGCTTCTTTCATTTCTATGGTTTTTTGTGCTTCTACATGAAGGGACATCAGTGATGCAAACAATAAAAAGAGTGTTCTCATAATAGATTTATTTTAATATTTATAACAAATATAACGAATGGTTTTGTATTTTTACACAAGAGGATTTATTATGTTTAATTTTTTTTATAAATATCATCGCACTTCATCATGGCCAAATATTATGTAAAAGAGAAGAACGAGCTACTACAGTATCTCATAGAACTGCTAAAAGGGAAAAGCAGAACCAGCATAAAATCACTTCTTTCAAATAAACTCATTAAAGTAAATCAAAAAATTGTAACACAGTTTAATTTGCTTCTTTTACCGGAAGATGTAGTTGAAATATTATCGGAGCGTGAGGTGTCAGCAATTTGTGGAATAAAAATTGTGTTTGAAGATGAAGACCTGCTTGCTATAGAAAAAAAATCAGGGATGCTTTCTGTTCCTGCGCCTGATGGAACAAAAAATAATGTTTACAATATTTTATCAGATTATGTTCAACAAAAAAATCGGACAAATAAAGTATATATTGTACATCGGCTAGATCAATTTACATCCGGGGTTATGATTTTTGTAAAAAACGAAAAGTTGCAATTGGCATTACGAAGTGCTTGGGATGAACAAGTAGAGGAACGGATTTATGTTGCTGTAATCGAAGGCACGCCCATTAAAAAGGAAGACACTCTTATTTCCTGGTTAAAAGAGAATAAGTCATATCATATGTACGCATCGCAAGATAAAGCAAATAGCAAAAAGGCTGTTACTCACTATAAAATTTTACAGTCAAATAGTGTGTATTCATTAGCAGAGATCTGGCTTGAAACCGGGAGAAAAAATCAAATTAGGGTTCATTTTCAAGATATGGGCTACCCTGTTGCCGGTGACAGAAAATATGGAGCAGAAACTGACCCCTGCAAAAGACTTATGCTTCACGCAAAAACACTACAGTTAACACATCCTTTTACAAAGAAAACGTATCATTTTGAATCGGCTGTACCAAATATTTTTTTCAAATGTTTGCACAACAACTCATTCACACATACAAAATAATTTCTTAAAAAGGGAAAAAGAACAAAGAGAGTAATGTCAATGTAATTTAATAATAGCAGTTTTAATATGGGACATATACGAATTTAATTGAAAATGCTTCTGCAAAGCGTTTACCTGCTTCAAGCATATCTCTGTCTGTAGATTTGTACCCCCATACAATTTCAACTTTTTGACCGGATTTACTTAAATTTTCAAATTTACCAAGGATATTTGCTATAATCCGTGCAGATGTGGAATTGAAATACTCAAGGAAGAATTCCACCGATGTGGACTCATTGGAAACTTCGATGTATTGCTCAAACCATTTCACTATTGGCTTGTAAAATTCAACAGGATTTTCAGCTAAAGAGCGACCACCAATATAGAACTTGTTCATGTCTTTATCAAGAACAACTTCTGGTGAATCTTGTGTTTTTTCGCAATAAATTGGTTCCATACAGAATAAATCCCAACAAAATTAGTAATATATTTTTACAACGCAACTCTTACAGTCAAATTCTAATTTCATTTTATTTTTACCATCTTTTAAAAACAACTGTTTACCTAATACATCAGTTTTTTTACCATTAAATTTAGGACATTCACCAATAGCGAATTTTATACAATGTTTCATTCTCATCACAACAGAATTGTTGATGCCACTCAATTCATACGCCATTTCTAACACATTTGCACCATGCCGCTTATAGAATTCTATTGCCTTTTGATTTGCAATATTGTTAAGATATGACAAGTTTTTATCTGGGAAAGATGCTTCATTTAGAATATGTGGAGTGTTTGTCCTGATATATGTCTGTAGCCTTTTGTTTTCTAACAATTCAAGCAATTCTCTTCGGGCATTATTTAGAATGCTTATAGGAATAAAAAATATATCTTCAGATTGAAGATTTACAGCAGAAACATGAAATATAGTGCCCCCACTTTTTAATAATTGCGAATGTATTGTTTGATATGCTTTATCCTGATTCACAGCAATTTGTTTTTCGCATTCAACAATTAGCTGAACATATGTTTTATCTTCATCAATAGATTGAAGAATAAATCCTTTTTCAGATGTTTTAAAAATTATTTCAACATTTATTTTACGAACTGTTTTATCATTTCTAACAGTAGAATCAAATGTAATATCAAAATTTCTATAGACGTCAAGTCCTGGTTCAAGATTCTCCATCGAACCCGGAAAAATTGTAGCTCCATCAACCCTATTGATATTTGTACCAAACAATTCTTTGTTATGCGTGCTAAAAAAGCAGACACCATCGCCATTACAGATTTTTTTCTCTGTATTAATAATAAAAGAATCTCGCTTAATGTAAGAAATTTTTCCAAGAAACTCTCCTCTGCTTTTTGGTGAATCAAACGAAGTGATGTCCTCGCCCCTATCGTGCAAAAAGTAAGTAGAATAACCACGATTAAATGTTTTAATAAGATTTGGAATAAAATGGAGTTCACTATGACCGGATGAGGCTTTATGAGTATCTGTATTTAAAAGAATTTCATCAATTTTTTGTCTATAATATGCTACCGTATTTTTCACATATACAATATCTTTTAAGCGACCTTCTATTTTAAATGAAGTAATGCCTGCATCAACCAGCTCTTTAAGGTATTCCGATAAATTCAAATCTTTAAGAGAAAGCAGATGTTTCCCTTTTAAAATAATCGTATCTTCTTCGTTAACTAAATCATATTTCATCCGGCAAGGCTGCGCACATTCTCCGCGATTTCCACTTCTACCACCCAAGGCGTGGCTCAAATAGCATTGTCCACTATAGCTCACACAAAGCGAACCATGCACAAATGACTCCAGTTGGATATTTGTTTTGCTTCTGATTTCTTTAATTTGATTGAGCGTTAGTTCTCGTGCAAGAATCACTCTTTGAAAACCAACATCTTCAAGAAATCGAATTTTTTGCCATGATGAATTATCTGTCTGCGTGCTTGCGATCAATGATATTGGCGGCAAATTCATTTCCAAAATACCCATATCCTGAATAATGATGCCATCTGCTCCAGCTTCATATACCTGATGTATTAACTGCTCTGCTTCATCAAGTTCACCATCAAATAAAATAGTATTAATTGTAACATATACTTTTGCTTTATATGTATGCGAAAAAACACACAATTTTTCAATATCATTCACGGTATTACCAGCCGCAGAGCGAGCGCCAAATTTAGCTGCACCAACATATACAGCATCAGCGCCACAACTTATTGCAGCCATGCCACAAACAAGATCTTTTGCAGGAGCAAGCAGCTCAAGTTGTTTTATAAATGTATCAGCCATTTATCAGATAAAATATGTACAAAAATACGATTTTATATTACTTTCGTCACTGAATATATTTTGATTTCTAAATTTTGGAAACTATTTTGTTAAAGATATTATTTACGATATCTGTTTGTTTGTTGCCGCATCTATTTGGATTTTCACAGGGGTTACAGGCTGATACAATTCAAGCATATTATCAAAAATCTGATTTTATATTTATCGGAAAAATAATGGGCTTAAATACTTTTCAGGATGATAAAACAAAAATTATTGCAGACGTTGATGTAGTTGAAATATATAAAGGTCGAAGATGGAATAAAGTGATGATTGTTAGTGTTAATAAGAACTTTAATATCAACAAGGAATATCTTTTTTATGGCAGATGGGGAAAAATTAAACAAAAACAAAAAATTGTAAATACAGGATATTTTGATATCCTTCGTTCCACCGATGCAGAAAATGATAAAGCTTTCCCTGAAGTTAAACAAATTGTTGCAATCCTTAAACAGAAATTGTTTGGAAAAATAAAAACACCACGACCCAAAATTATTCTTCGCAAATGCAGTTGTAGTGATGAAAAACTTTGATAAAAAAACGATACTACTTTCATGTGTTTTTTGAAAGTGTTTAATTAAAAATTTTATAAATTTAGCCTTTTAAAAACATAAAATTGTTGCCATGAAAAACATAATTTTTCTATCAATTTTCTTCATCGGTTACCTTTCGGTATTTTCGCAAAACGCTGAAGAAAAACCATCTGTTTTTGAAATAAAAGCCGACATTATGAGCCGCTATATTTGGCGTGGTTGCGATATTGGCGGAGAAAGCCCAAACATACAGCCATCAGTGCTTGTAAACCTTGGTGACACCAATCATGCGGTAACAATTGGTGCATGGGCAGCATATAATTTTGGTACATCAAATCAAGAAGCAGATCTCTATGTAACCTATACATTTAAAAAGTTTTTAAATATTAGCTTGTATGACTATTATTTCCCCGGAAATCCTGTTTATTCAAGTACTCAAAAAAAATATTTTAACTACCAAGAGGGGAAAACAGGACATATTTATGAAGTCTCAGCCTCTTTTAATGGAACAGACAAAATACCTTTTACTTTACTTTTTGCAATGAACGTGTATGGCGATGATAAACGAAAAACCAAGGCGATTATTAATGATACAGTTGTACGTGGAAATATTTTTTACACAAAATACATTGAATTGGGATATAAAAAAACGATCAGGGGAACTGATTTCAACGCATTTATTGGTGCAACACTGGATGATCCTAACGAAGACAAACAAGAAGAAGGATACTATTACAATAAATCTGCAGGAATAATAAATATAGGATGTAAAGTTGCAAAAACAGTTAAAATAACTGATAGCTATTCATTGCCATTGCAAGGTTCTCTTATTTTTAATCCGGAAGCAGAAAAAATATATGTAGTGTTTGGGATTAGTTTTTAAAAGACATCAGAGTGTTCTTATTCATAACAAAATTCAATGCTGAAGTATTTGTTTTTATTTGTCCTTTTATCAGGGAGTGCAATTGCACAAAACCTTGTTCCAAACCCTGGATTTGAAGATGCATGGACATGTCCCGATTCATATACAAAAGAACAAATTACAAATTTTTTACCGGGATGGATTGTCCCGAATCATGCTACGCCGGATTATTTCAACAGATGTAACAAAGAAGATGTCGGCGTACCAAATAATTTTGTTGGGTCTATGGAGCCAAAGGAGGGCAATGCGTACGTTGGTCTCATTTTAAAAGAAAGTTACAATCCCAAAGATGTTACATTTAATCCTGAAAAAAACGAGTATTCGCGAGAATATTTATCATCGAAACTACTGAAACCACTAAAACGAACAAAGCTTTACTGCATAAGCTTTTATTGGGCATTAGCAAAATTTTCAGACTACGCAGTTGATGGAATAGGAATATATTTTTCAAAAGAGAAGATACATATTAAGAACGATGGGATTATTACAGCAAAACAACAGTTATTCAAAAAAGACAAACTCCTAAAAACAAAAAATAAGTGGGAAGAGTTTTGTGGTGTAATCATGCCGCATGGTGGAGAAAAATATATTACAATTGGCAACTTCACCGCTACAAAAGATATTCAATATAGCAAAATAGATTCTATTGAAAACAATCTCTTGTCAAAATATGCTTACTATCTCATTGACGACGTTCAGGTTTTTCCAATTGAAAATGAGTTTGAATGTGGCTGTTCTGGAGGATCTGCTGAGGTTATAAAAGATTATATGGTTCAAAACATTAATTTGAATAAGCAAAACACTAACACCTATAATATTGCAAAAAATAATTCGAAAAACAATATTGAACTAGATAATGACACCAACAAAAAAAACAGCAATACGAATCAAACTATTGAGGGAGTAGATAACATAAAAGAGCTGGAATCAGGCATCTCTGTTACATTAAAAAATATTTTTTTTGCACTTGAAGAGTCAAAACTTACAGACAAATCTTTCACAGAATTAAATAAGCTTGTGCAACTTATGCTCGATAATCCTGATATGAGTATTGATATTACAGGGCATTCAGACAATACCGGGACAGATGTCTATAATCTAAAACTTTCAGAAGATCGAGCAAAGGCAGTGGCAGACTATTTAAGAGCAAAAAAAATAAAAAAGAAAAGACTTTCGTGGAATGGGCGTGGCAACACTCAACCTATTGCAAACAACGACACAGATGAAGGTCGTGCAAAAAATCGAAGGGTAGAAATTACAATTATTAAAAAATAAACTATGCTATTTTGTATGAGCAGTATCTTTTAATTTATTCTCAAAATAAACTATAGACAAATCAATATAGTTCATACCATTTGTATAAAACCCTTTTACATACGGATAAAGCAAGTTAAATAACTGAACATCTTTTTCTGTAGCACTACTCAAAATATATTTTGGAGGTTTGGCTTCAAAATCTTTAATTCGATCTTCAACAATTTGCGGCATCTGATTTTTTGTGAGACCAATAATCATATCAATTTGCCCATCAAAGAATAAATTAAGTTCTTTCCGTGAAGAACCTGTAAAATTTACTTTAACAGTATCCAGGTAAGGAAGTTGAATATCTTTTTTATCAGAAACATAAAAATCTTCAAATCTTGAGAAATAGGCTGGGATTCCCCCTTGCAATTTTTCTTTTAAAACAAACGATCCCGCCCCAACAAGTAAGTTACTGCCATATTTTTCAACCGCTTCTTTTGCTAGTACAGAAAAAGCCGGGTTCGCCAAAATATTTACAAATGCCGGGTTTGCCTCTTCAATTGAGATTGTAAGTACAGAGTCATTTACAGCATGCACACCCTCAAGTTCAAATTTTGGTTTCCCTTTAATGCTTCTATCATAATATTTTGTAGCACCCAAAATGTTGCTAATTGACCCAAAATTAAAATTTAAAGAATCCTGCATACATAAAACCTCGAATGTATATACAAAATCTTTTGCAGTAATAAATCTGCCTTTGCCATCAGGGAAACACTCATCATCATGAAATCTGGCATTTTTTCTCAAATAAAATGTAAAAACCTTATTGCTTGTATCAACCACCCATTTTTGAGCAATACTAGGCAATACCTCTAATGTGGAAGGATTAAATTTAACAAGTCCGGCATGAAATAATGAAACAACCTGAGCCGTAACAGCATCATGTATAGCTGGTGGATATAACGAATTTGGAACATAGGCCATATTAATTCTCAGTGTCCCTCCACACTTTTTGTCTCTGGGAGCATGCTTCTTTTCTGATGTACACGAGACAATAACAAAGGATATTAAAAGTAGAAAAACAATATTTTTCATAAATGCTATATTTAATTATCTGTATTGCAACAGATATTATTTTCAGACAAAATTAGAATAAAAAATGACTTTTTTAAGATTTTTTTGATGTAAATATACGATATAAAACATGAAATATGCTCTGTGTTAAAAAGATAGAAATTAAATAAAAAAATCTTATATTTTTCGTTTGCAAAAAAGAAATTATATATTTGTTAAATTTTTGATAAGCCATCTGCTGATATTCTCGATTTAAGATGAAAAAAATTATTATACTATTTCTTTTTGCCACTGTTTCATTCTCCTTTGCTTATGGCGGAGAAATAAAACTTGACGGGATTTTTCAAGGGAAAAATTTATTTGTTCAAAATCCATTTACAGCTTCAGGCGTTGGGTTTTGTGTGATTGAAGTTTTGGTAAATGGCAAAATGACTACAGATGAAATAAACTCTAGTGCTTTTGAAATAGACCTGTCTGTATATCAGTTGCAAATTGGTGAAAAGATTAATATTGTTGTAAAACATAAAGAAAACTGCACTCCAAAAATCTTAAACCCTGAAGTCCTTAAACCTAAAAGCACATTTAAAGTTTCTGCTATTAATATTGAAAAAGACGGAACGGTTAGATGGTCAACTACCGGCGAATCAGGAAAACTTGATTTTGTTGTAGAACAATTTCGTTGGAACAAGTGGGTAAAAGTTGGCGTTTTAGAAGGAAAAGGAACAGCCGGATCAAATGAATATAATATTAAGTCGTTCCCTCATTCGGGCGAAAACAAATACAGGGTAAAACAAACTGATGGATCAGGTAAACCCAGATTCTCCGACGAAGTTAAGTTCCGCTCCATGTCTCCTCCAATAAATTTTTCACCTAAAAAAGCTGACAAAGAAATCACATTTACAGGCGAAACTATGTATGAGATTTATGATAGCTTTGGAAATATTGTTCTCAAAGGTCATGGTTCAAAAGTTGATGTCTCGAAACTTAAAAAAGGCGATTATTTTTTGAACTTCGATAGCCAAATGTCTGACTTCAAGAAAAAATAAATTATTGTTTATATATTTGAAAGAGGACATTGTCCTCTTTTTTTTTACTATGTTTCCTCTTAATTTGCAAACAAATCAGATATTCTCCATCTCCGACCCTCGTGAATTTGACAAGGTTGCACTTGAAATTTTTCGTTTTCAGGCTTCTCAAAACAAGGTGTATGCTTTATTTCTACAACAATTAAATATTAAACCGGATGTCATTTCAAGAACAACCGACATACCATTTCTTCCAATTGAATTTTTTAAATCCCACAAAATTATTAGTGGGAACAGTCCAATTGAGGTCATTTTCACTAGCAGTGGAACAACCGGACAACCAAGTTACCATCATGTATCTGACATCACGATTTATAAAAAAAGTTTAAAAAAAAACTTTTATATAAACTATAAAAACCCTCATGATTACTGTATTTTGGCTCTACTCCCATCGTATCTTGAACGTTCAGGATCTTCGCTTATTTTTATGGCAGACACATTAATTAAACAGTCACAACATCCAAACAGCGGCTTTTTTCTTGATAATTTTGCAAAACTTTCAGCAATTTTAAAACAAAACGAACAAAACGAACAAAAAACAATTTTATTAGGAGTAAGCTATGCTTTATTGCAATTTTCCGAACAAAACCCGATGCAACTGAAACATACTATTGTTATGGAAACAGGTGGTATGAAGGGACGTCATAAAGAAATTACAAAAGAAGAACTGCACAACATCCTAAAGGAACGATTTCAAACAGATTTTATTCATTCAGAATATGGCATGACAGAATTACTGTCACAGGCATACGCTAAAGTAAATGGGAAATTTTTCTGCCCACCATGGATGCAAGTGATGATACGAGATACAAATGATCCTTTTAGTTTTGTTGAAGCAGGTAAAACAGGTGGTCTCAATATTATTGATCTGGCAAATATTAATTCTTGTTCATTTATCGAAACAAAAGATCTTGGCAGAATCAATAAAGATGCAAGCTTTGAAGTGCTTGGACGCTTTGAAAACAGTGACATCAGAGGATGCAATTTGCTAGTAGCAGAATAAAACCTATAGCAAAAATTAAAGTGTATTATATTTAAAACCTCAAACTTTGAGTCCACTCCGAAAAGTCCAAAAAATATTTTCCAGCGATTTTTTGCCCT
>JAVHQG010000320.1:0-1910 GCA_036171035.1 Bacteroidales bacterium | reverse complement strand
GACTTTGCGACTTTGCGGTGAATAAAATGTTGAATATTGAATGTTAAATGTTAAAAAGTTAAAAGTTTCTTAGTGCCTTAGTGCCTTAGCGACTTTGCGACTTTGCGGTAAATAAAATGTTGAATATTAAATGACTGGTTATTTTTTAATAATAAATAAGAAATGGAACTAAAAAAAGTTTTTTTAAATATTTATTTTAGAAGTTTATTGCTTCTGGTTATAGGATTATTTATGGGTTGGCTGTTATTTTATCATTCAGTAACGGATCCTGTAAATAATGTTCTGCAAACGGATAAAAATACAGTATGGACATGCTCTATGCACCCACAAATCAGAATGGATAAGCCCGGATTGTGCCCAATTTGTGGAATGGATTTAATTCCTTTGGTGCAAAATATTAGCCATATTGATGATAATGCAATTGCGATGAATGATGAAGCATTAAAATTGGCAGATATTCAAACAATTATTGTATCGAAGCAACAACCCCTAAAAGAGATACGGTTATATGGGAAAATACAAGCCGATGAACGATTGACGCAGACCTTGCCATCGCACGTTCCGGGAAGAATTGAAAAACTTACTGTGAATTTTACAGGAGAGCAAATTCAAAAAGGACAGGTAATTGCCAGCATTTATTCACCTGAGTTGATTACTGCACAACAAGAACTTTTAGAAGCAGTTAAGATGAAAGATATTCAACCACGTATTTTAGATGCTGCACGTGAAAAATTAAGTCAGTTTAAACTCACAAAGAAGCAGATTGAAGAAATTGAAACAAGTGGAAAAATAAAAACCTTTTTCGATGTAGTCGCTTCTTCATCCGGAGTGGTTATTAAAAAAAATGTAACTTATGGAGATTATGTGAAAACGGGAACTCCATTATATGAAGTCTCAGATTTGAATCAGGTATGGGCTCTTTTTGATGCGTACGAAAGTGATTTGCCATGGATTAAAATTGGATCTAAAATTACATTTACATTACTAGCCATTCCCGGAAAAGAGTTAAGCGGAAATATTGTTTTTATTGATCCTGTTATTGATCCGCTAACCCGAATTGCAAAAGTCCGCATTGAGGTGAATAATTCTGCAGGTACATTAAAGCCTGAAATGCTTGCTACCGGAGTTGTTAAAGCAAAATTGGCAGAATCAACAAATAGTATTGTTATCCCACAATCTGCCGTATTATGGACAGGAAAAAGATCGCTTGTATATATTAAAATACCCAATGTTGCTGAACCAACATTTATTATGCGTGAAGTTACACTTGGGACATATCTTCAAAACAGTTATGTAATTCTTTCCGGGTTAAACGAGGGCGAAGAAATTGCAACAAATGGTATTTTTAGTATTGATGCAGCCGCCCAATTATCCGGGAAAGCAAGCATGATGAATGAAACAAATACAACGAAGCAAACGAATGACTCATCGCAAATAAAAAATTCTGCATTTACCAATCAAACAGATATAAAATTTAAAAAGCAATTAACAGAAACATATCAGAAATACATAAAAATGAAAGATGCATTTGTAGCATCAGATGTAAAAAAAATAAGCGATGCGGCAATCCTTGTAAATAAAAGCCTTTCTGCAATTGACAGGAATCTGTTGAAAGGAGATTCTCATAAAATCTGGTTGGATTATTTTAAAAGTTTAGTTAAAAATATTCAACATATTATTTCAGAAAAAGATATAAAAAAACAACGTGAATATTTTGCAAATTTTAATACGGTTTTTTATCAATCAATTAGGACTTTTGGACTCGATGCCACTAAAACATATTATCAATATTGCCCAATGGCATTTAATAATAAAGGCGGATATTGGTTAAGTGAAATCAAAGAAATCAAAAATCCATATTTTGGAGAAACTATGTTGAAATGTGGAGAAACAAGAGAAACTATTAAATA
>JAVHQG010000319.1:0-9867 GCA_036171035.1 Bacteroidales bacterium | reverse complement strand
TTACGCTGAGCTTGCCTAAGTGCAAAGCTGCGGCATATTTGCTTTTTTTGCAATTGATTAATAACTCCCGTCCATTCTGAAGAACCCTTATTGTAGTTTTAGCTTCTTCGCAATTTCCTTTGGGACAGCATTCTTATGAACCATTATATTTGTCGATTTATAGAGTACAAAGGGTTCTGACGCATAAAAATATCCATTGTAAGGACTGCCTTTGGTACCCCATGAATTTTTTACATAATAAAATTTGCTCCCATTCTGGTCTTTTGCAATTCCAACGATTTCCATGCCATGATCGTCTTCTGTTTGCCAGTTATCAAAAGATTCCTGACGAAGTTCCTGTGTAATGGTTTTTTCTTTATACGGGTCAGGGTTTTCCGGTTTGGGTTGAGAGGTGTTGTCCCATTTGCCCATTTCCAGATTTTTCAGATCAGCAGCATCCCACTCTGGAACGATTGCTACTCCAGTCTTCCACGAGAATCCTTTTTCACTAACATCGCTTCCCCAGCAAACGGCATAATCGTTTCTTATGGAATTGTCAAGCACTTTTGCAAATTCATCTAATGGCAAGTTATACACTTCGTCCCACGACCAATTGTCTTGTAGTTCTATGGCAAATTTTTCGTAGAATGGGTGATGTGTGAATGAAGTGATTTCGATAAAATCATCCGGATTAATGCCAACTACATCTTTTGCAAAACTCTTGGGCGTATATGTTTTTCCTTTATAGGTAAATGATTCCGGTACTTTCCCTAAATACGCATCGAGAATCCCTTTTAATGCAGGTTTCCACGCTGTTGAGAGCTTATTGTTTTGATTTTTTACAAGCTCTGTAAGAAATCCTTTAATCACATTTTCCAACTCTCCATGAACATGTTTTTTCTCGCTATAACACAAGCCGGCATACGCTTCTTCAGGTACCATTCCATATTTGCGAATCACATTCATCACATCGTGAAACTCCCCACCACCGCCAAGATGCAGGTCTCCGTGCAAACGAATAAATTTTTCTGCTTTTTCTTCGTAGATGTATCGTACCACAAACATTTCTGATAAATCAACCTCTTCCTTGCCTGCTTTGAGCATCTCTGATTCAACAAGTGCCAGACTCGAAAAACTCCAGCACGTACCCGACCTATATTGGTCTTTTATGCTAGATGTTTTGACGGTTTTCTCTAAGGTAAATGTGTATTTATCTTTTTCTTTTTCTTCGGTATTTTGCCCGGAAACACTCATGTTTAACAAAAGACAAAGGATTGAAACAAAAATACTTATTCTCATGGAGGATTGAATTAATTTATAATGAATGAAATGATTTTATATGATTTCCAAATTGTTCTGATTGGTTATTTTTTCACAATAGTGGCACTTTAACGTGACTTCTTTCTTTGAAAGAACAGTGAATTTAGTTACAACTTTTTCATGGTTGGTAATACATTTTGGATTTACACACTTTGCAATGCCTACAATTTTGTCAGGAACCTCTACAATTCTTTTTTCAGATACAACGTAGTCCTTAATGATATTCAGTTTGGCTTGTGGTGCAACCAATGCAATCTTGTTAATATCATCATCAGCAAAAAATAAATCAGTGATCTTAATAATTGCTTTCTGTCCGAGTTGTTTGCTCTCCAAATTGGTCCCAAATGTGATTTGGTTCTTGATCCTATCTAATCCTAGTATAGAAATTACCTTAAATAAATTTCCGGCAGGAATGTGATCAATCACTGTTCCGTTCTTGATTGCATTAACTTTTAATTCTTTTTTGTCCATAATATGTTGATTTGAAATATTTTATTTATTTTTCTTGTGCTTTAATAAGTTTCCCGGTTAGCACAGATTGATGGTCTGAAATAATAAAAACATAAGCACCTTGTGGAAATTCTGTACAACTAAATTGAAAATTATTTGTCCCGTATATGGCCTGCATAGTCGATGAATAAACAGGTTTTCCAAGCAAATCGTACACTTGTAATGTTACAGATTTGTTTTTTTCACTGTAAAACTTTATTTGTGCGGAGTTTTCAGAAATAAATGGATTGAATGATATTAATTTAAAAGTTGAGGTTTTTATCTCTTTAATTCCGGTGGGATAGCATTCGGTATCAGCGGCACGACAAACTCTATATGGTATTTGTTCCCCATTTATGTTTTCTGCAATCAGATTGCCATTATGTAGGTAGGGATCCATTTTAAAAACTAGGTTACTTGAACCAAAAAACGAGGTATCAGGGATTCCTGAGAAATTTATTGTATATTTTTTCCCTGTAAGCATTTCGTATCCTGTTACAGGGGTTGAAGTTCCGGTAGAAATTGTTGGTGCATTTATAGAGTATGTAACCCATGATGGCAGCCCTGTGATTTCTCTTACAACCACTTTGCTTAAATTGTAAAATGAACCGGAATAGCTCATTTGTGAAGGCGGAACGTAGGATAAAGTGTTGGAAAAAGTCATGCCCTGCTTAAACACTAATTCTGCCGGATCAATTATTTTTTCAGGCCAACAAGTTGTGTCAGTTGATTGGCAGATAGAGAATTTTACATATCCACCATTGGTGTTCTCGTTGCCCACTAAAATTGGGTTTGAAATGGTTCCAATATACGCATCAACCATAACGCCCATGCTGTCTAATCCGGTGAACGAGCCTGCCGGTGGGACACCCCATAAATTTATACAATATTTTTGACCAACCACAAACTCGTAGCCCCATACAGGGTTATCGTTGCCGGTTTCAACCCATACGGCATTTGATGAATAGCCCAACCACGATGGTTTGTTTTGCAGCCCGCGCAGCACAATCTTAACAAGGTTAATATGCATTGAGCCATTCACTGCCGTTGGCGGTGGAATAATGGTCAGCTTTAGTGTTGTTGGCACACCTTGTTTAAAATGCAACTCTAATGGAAAAATCTCGCCGGGTAAATCAGTGTCAGTAACAGTGTTATCAGGGATGCACTGCGCTTGGAGTAACGTAGAAAATGATAAGAATAGCAATAAAGTTAAAAATGTAAAGTATATCTTCATATTTGTATGATTTTAAATGCGGACAAAATTAAATTATATTTTGGTAGTTTTTTCAGAATGCCAAACAAATTTCATCTCTTCATTATGTTGTATCTTGTCTGAATCAAGCAGCCAATCAACTGCTTTCAAAACCTTTGCCTCATCAGCAGGGATGTTATCAACTAAATCATCAATTTTGCATGGCCCATTTTTTAGAATATCTTTAATATGGCTTAATATCATATCAAATTCATATTTGCTTAAATCAAGTTTGTTCCTTTTTACACACACATCACAATTACCACATCTGTATGGGTCATTGTCGCCAAAATAGGATAATAACAATTGACTTCTGCACTTTGTTTCTGTTGTAGCATAATTAATAACTGATTCGATTCTTTTCAAAAATCGTTCTTTGCGGTCCTGAAAACTTTCTTTTGAAATCAATAGGTTTTTTTCATCTAGACGTTCTTCCAGAAATATGATGGATGGTGTGTTTTTTTGTGGGATATAATTAATAATATGTGCTTTTTGCAGTGCTATCAAAAATTTGTAAATCACATCCGCGTTTACTTTTGAGCGTGCGGCAAGCATAAGCTCGCTAATGGGTACATAATCTGTAAACACTCCTGAATAGGTGCGGAGTAGAAGTTTTATAAATCCATCCATTTGTGCATTTGCTACCTGATATTTATATAAATCATCACGGTTTACAATAAAATGAATTCTTGAGTGTGTGTTGATTTCATCTGTCACTTCAAGATATTGGTTTCCCTGTAATATTTGTAATGCGCTCAACACAATCACTGCCTGGAATGTGTATTGTTTGCAAAAATCATAAATATTAAAATCAAAAGAGACTCCTTTTCCTCCGCCAACAGGTACTTGATAGTAATTACAAAGCGAATTGTATATTCTCACAATTTCAGACTTTTCAGGGAAGCTGTCTGCTATGCTTTTGTCTAATCTGCGCTTATCAGATTCATGATAAAGCAGCACAGCATATGCTGTTTTCCCATCTCTGCCTGCACGCCCTGCTTCCTGAAAATATGCTTCCAGCGAATTGGGTAAATCAATATGTATCACTACTCGCACGTCGGATTTATCAATTCCCATTCCGAACGCATTTGTTGCTACGATTGCTCTGGTCTGATTTTGCATCCACATGTTTTGCTTGTGGTCACGCATTTCGTTGTCAAGCCCTGCATGGTAATAGTCTGCTGATACGCCATTTTTAATCAGAAATTCAGCAATCTCTTTTGTCTTTACTCGGCTTCGCACATATATTACAGCACTTCCTTTCTCTTTCTCAAGAATCTTTAACAGATATTTGAACTTGTCTTCAACCGTGCGCACGATGTAGATTAGATTTTTTCGCTCAAAACTTACCTGCATCACATTTTTCTTTCGGAATTGCAGTTTTGTCTGAATGTCTTCCACTACGTCTGGTGTTGCTGTTGCTGTGAGGGCCAGTAAGGGAATTTCAGGCAGCAGATTTCGTATTTCTGCAATTTTCAGATAGGATGGTCTGAAATCATATCCCCACTGCGAAATGCAATGTGCTTCATCAATTGCAATGAGGTTAATGTTCATGCGGGTTACCCGTTCCCTGATGATATTGGTTGATAGCCTTTCCGGTGAAAGGTAAAGAAATTTGTAATCGCCATATACGCAGTTGTCAATAGCAATGTCAATCTCGGCCGCTGAAAGCCCCGAATATACAGCAATTGCCTTGATGTTCTTCTTTTTAAGATTTTCCACCTGATCTTTCATCAATGCAATCAGAGGTGTAACCACAAGGCAAATTCCATCGTTTGCCATTGAAAAAACCTGATAGATAATAGATTTTCCACCTCCCGTTGGAAGGAGTCCAAGGGTGTCGTTCCCATCAGCTAGTGAGCGAATCAGCTCTTCCTGCATTGGTCTGAATTGTGAGTGTCCCCAGTAGCGAGTTAATATTTGCTGATATGTGTTCAACTAATAATTTTCTTGAATATACAAATATAGCGATTTTTTTTATCAATAATTGTGTTAATATCTTTACTTGCACCGAAACTTGAGCTGATTTATATTTGGAAAAAATATTATATGCAAGAACAAATATTAATTCTAGATTTTGGATCGCAATATACACAGTTGATTGCCCGTAGAATCAGGGAACTAAATGTTTATTGTGAAATCTATCCATATCATAAAATACCTGAACTTCCTAAAAATGTGAAAGGGGTAATTCTTTCGGGAAGTCCTTTTTCCGTAAGGGATATACAAGCACCAAATCCTGATATTTCAGCTATTAAAGGAAAAATTCCGTTGCTCGGTGTTTGCTATGGAGCGCAATTGCTGGCACAGAAATTTGGAGGCGAGGTGAAACCTTCAAATCATAGAGAATATGGGCGTGCAATGTTGGCGATTACTGATAAACAAAATTTGTTACTGAAAAATGTCGCCTCTACTACACAAGTATGGATGTCTCATGGTGATACAATTGACAGTATTCCACCACATTATAAAATTATCGCCGGTACCCCTGATGTAAAAGTAGGAGCGTTTCAGATCGAAGGAGAGCAAACTTGGGGCATTCAGTTTCATCCTGAGGTGTATCATTCTACAGACGGAATGCAAATGCTTAAAAATTTTGTAGTTGATATTTGTGGCTGCTCGCAAAAATGGACTCCCGACTCGTTCATAGATAGCACCGTGGCAGATTTAAAAAAGAAACTTGGAAATGATAAGGTTGTGTTGGGCTTGTCGGGTGGTGTTGATTCATCTGTGGCTGCGTTGTTACTCCATAAAGCGATTGCCGGTAATTTGCATTGTGTCTTTGTTGACAACGGATTGCTGCGAAAAAATGAATTTAAAAATGTGTTAGAATCATATAAAAACCTTGGGCTGAATGTGAAAGGTGTTGCTGCTAATAAATTGTTTTTAGATGCGTTGTCGGGTCTTTCAGAGCCTGAAGCAAAACGAAAAGCTATTGGGCGTACTTTTATTGAGGTTTTTGATGCTGAAGCACGTAAAATTAAAGATGTGAAATGGCTGGCACAAGGTACAATCTATCCAGATGTGATTGAATCTATATCAGTAAATGGCCCTTCTGCTACTATTAAATCTCATCACAATGTGGGAGGTCTTCCTGAAAAAATGAACCTTAAAGTGGTTGAACCATTAAATCTCCTCTTTAAAGATGAAGTCCGGCGTATAGGTAAATCGTTGCAGTTACCTGAATTCATATTAAATCGGCATCCATTTCCGGGACCAGGTCTGGGAATCAGAATTTTGGGCGAAATAAATGAAACTAAAATCAAAATATTACAGGATGCTGATGACATTTTTATTGAAGGATTAAAAGAATTTAATTTGTACGACAAAGTATGGCAGGCCGGAGTGATGTTGCTACCTGTTCAATCTGTTGGGGTGATGGGCGACGAGCGTACCTATGAAAGCGTTGTGGCACTTCGTGCAGTTGCTTCCACTGATGGTATGACGGCTGATTGGGTGCATCTGCCATATGATTTTTTGGGCATTATTTCAAATAAAATAATAAATAATGTTAAAGGTATTAACCGAGTTGTGTATGATATTAGTTCAAAGCCTCCGGCTACAATTGAATGGGAATAATACCAATTGCCAATTGTTTGTCGCCTGAAACGAAAAAATTTTGAAAATATTTAACAAAAACAATGATCGTATTTCCTAATGCTAAAATAAACATCGGTCTTTATGTAACCGGCAGACGACCAGATGGGTTTCACAATATTGAAACCATATTTTTCCCTATTCCACTATTTGATGTGCTTGAAGTCCTTGAACAGAAGAACACAACAGGAAGACAATATGACTTTACTTCATCCGGAATTTCTTTAGGTGATTGTACTTCAGAGCAAAATCTTTGTGTTAAAGCGGTTAAACTGCTTTCTAATGATTTTAAATTACCTCCATTGCGCATTCATCTTCATAAAAATATTCCTCTTGGAGCGGGTCTTGGTGGCGGATCTGCAGATGCTTCATCGACAATTAAAGCAATTAATGAGCTTTCCCAATTGAATATGAACAATGAGGTTATGAAAAATTATGCTTCAAAGCTGGGCAGCGACTGTGCTTTCTTTGTTGAAAATAAAACCTCTTTTGCTACAGGTAGGGGCGAGGTGTTATTCCCGATACACTTCAATCTATGGGGATATCATCTTGTAATTATTCATCCCGGAATCACTATAAATACCGCTGATGCCTACGCTGATGTGAAAATTGCGAGTCCTAAAAATTCTCTTAGCGATTTAATGAAAACACCTGTTGATAAGTGGAGAAACATTATTGCAAATGATTTTGAGGAAAGTGTGTTTGTGAAATATCCTGAGATCAAAAACATAAAAGAAATATTCTACAGTGCAGGCGCAGTGTATGCGTCCATGTCGGGTAGTGGATCGTCTGTATATGCTGTTTTTGACGAAACTCCACCTGAAATGAAAAAAATATTTCCGAAACATTATTTTATTTGGTGTGCAAAATTGTAATTATGCAATGCTTTTGAAAATTGTTTTTGACGGATCTGAAAAAAATTACTAACATTTCCCCAAAACAAATTGAATTTAAGTAGATTATCTGATTAATATCTTTTGTGTTTATTGTTTTATTGGAATGCAGGGGATCAATATATTTGGAAATGCAAATAGAAGAAAAAAATATTTTCCGGAAAAGTATAACAACAGATGAGATATTGGAACTCCCACAACAAATATTTGAAGGAAATATTTGGATTGTTGATTCTGAGGATACATTACAAATTGCTATAACTAAGCTTAAACAATCGCCTATTATTGGGTTTGATACTGAAACAAAACCTAGCTTTAAAAAGGGGGTGGGCAACAGAAATAGTGTGGCTTTGTTGCAGCTTTCAACGGAACAAGATGCTTTTCTTTTCAGGATTGCTAAAATCGGATTACCTCCGGCTATTGCAGATATTCTATCGGATCAGGAAATTATTAAAGTTGGTGTTGCTGTTAAGGAAGATATTCGAATTTTGCAAAAAATATATGCGTTCAAACCGAATGGATTCCTTGAATTACAGGATTTTGTTAAACAGTTTAAGATAGAGAATTTTAGTCTCAAAAAAATGGCTGCTATCATTTTAAACGTTCGCATTTCTAAATCACAGCGCTTAAGCGATTGGGATTCAGATATTTTATCTCATGCACAAAATGTTTATGCGGCAACAGATGCCTGGGTTTGTCGAGAAATTTATCTTAAACTAATAGAGTTGCAAAAATAAACGATGTTATAAACAGTCTAAATTTCTTTATCATCTATTTTTGTAAAATTTATAACCAGCTAAAAAACACTATTTTACTGCTCTATGTCCACCGTTAAAAGTCTCTTATTTCTTTCGCATAAAAATTTGTATCGGAACACCTGTAAATTCATATTTTTCCCGAATCTTGTTTTCAAGAAAGCGAATGTATGGTTCTTTTACATATTGTGGGAGATTGCAATAAAATGCAAAGGAAGGTGCATGGGTAGGCAATTGTGTGACAAATTTAATTTTTACAAGTTTGCCCTTTGTTGCCGGTGGCGGATACGACTCAATTATTGGCAGCAGGGTGTCATTTAACTCTGATGTGCTGATTTTTCGAGTCCTATTATTGAATACGCCAATAGCGGTTTCGAGTACTTTATGGATGCGTTGCTTGTTCAGAACCGACATAAAAATCACGGGGACATCAACAAATGGTTGAATTTTACTTTTTAGCTCTGTTTCATATAATTTGGAAGTATTGCTCGATTTTTCAACCAGATCCCATTTGTTTACAAGAATTACTACTCCTTTTTTATTGTTTACAATTTGAAAAAATATATTTACATCCTGTGATTCCATACCTGTTGTAGCATCGATCATCAGCAAGCAAACATCAGAATTTTCAATAGATCGGATGGCTCTCATGGTCGAATAAAATTCCACATCATCCGTAACTTTTGTCCTTTTTCGTAAACCAGCCGTATCTATTAAATAAAAATCCTGACCAAACTTGTTATAGCGAGTGTATATTGCATCACGTGTGGTTCCTGCAATCGGGGTAACCATGTGCCTGTCTTCGCCTATTAATGCATTTAAAAGTGAGGACTTCCCTACGTTTGGACGACCTGTTATAGTAAATTTGGGTAGGTCGAGTTGTTCGTCTTCTTTTGTTTTTTGAAACGATTCTACCACATCATCCAGCAAATCGCCGGTGCCGCTGCCACTCAGTGATGATATGGCATACAAAGGACTCATCCCAAGTGAGTAAAACTCATTTGAATCAAAATTTCTTTCAATATTATCTGCTTTGTTTACTACAAGTATTACTTTTTTATTGGTCTTTCTTAAAATTTTGGCTACAACTTCGTCCATTTCTGTTATGCCATTTTCCACATCAACAACAAATAGAATCACATCAGATTCATCAATGGCAAGCATCACTTGCTTACAGATTTCTTCTTCAAAAATATCATCCGAATTGGTTATGTAGCCACCAGTGTCAATCACTGAAAACTCAATTCCATTCCAGTCGGCTTTTCCATAGTTCCGGTCACGGGTAACACCACTGCGCTCATCAACAATGGCACTTTTTGTTTTGGTAAGCCTGTTAAAAAGTGTTGACTTCCCAACATTTGGTCTTCCTACAATTGCTAAAATATTTGACATTTATTTATTTACGAATTATTTATGTGTGATGAGATCTATAGCCTTAGGCTGTTTAACTTTACAAATTTTGTAACTGAACGTTGTCGAAGTGTAACATTATAACATTATGCCATTATGACTTTTTAACATTACAACATTGAGTCCACTCCGAAAAGTCCAAAAAATATTTTCCAGCGATTTTTTGCCCTTG
>JAVHQG010000318.1:0-1911 GCA_036171035.1 Bacteroidales bacterium | reverse complement strand
ACCCTTCGGGTCAGTGTTTACGATACTATTGCAAGTGAGAAATGTTAGTTAATTAAAAAAAGTAAAATAATTTTCAATAAAATTAGGTATTTTTGCAATATATAAATAAATAAAATGAAAACGAAAGAAGAAATTGTACAAAACTGGCTTCCCAGATACACAGGTAGAAAACTGGAAGAATTCACAAATTATATTCTACTAACAAATTTTAACCATTATCTCGAACTTTTCTCTCTTTGGTATAATGCTCGCATCATAACAGGTTTTCCCATGCCAAGCGTTTCAGCCAATGGAATTACGCTGATTAATTTTGGTATTGGTAGTCCAAATGCTGCACTAATAATGGATTTATTAAGTGCCATTCATCCAAAAGCAGTGTTATTTCTTGGTAAATGTGGCGGATTAAAAAAGAAAAATCAATTAGGCGATCTGATTTTACCCATTGCAGCCATTCGCAGCGAAGGAACATCAAACGATTATTTGCCTCCTGAAATTCCGGCTCTTCCGGCTTTTAATCTACAGCGCGCAGTTTCTTCATCCATTCGGGACAATGGACACGACTACTGGACCGGAACTGTATTTACAACAAACAAACGTGTATGGGAATGGGACGAACGTTTTAAAAAATATCTTGAAAAAACCCGTGCAATGGCGATTGATATGGAAACAGCAACCATTTTTATTGTTGGGTTCTATAATGAAATACCAAGCGGAGCCTTGCTGCTAGTTTCTGATCAACCCATGGTGGTTGAAGGAATAAAAACTGCTGCAAGCGATAAAAAAGTAACTGAAAAATTTGTTGAAGACCACTTAAAAATTGGGATCAGCTCAATTCAAGAACTTGTTAATAATGGGCAATCAGTAAAACATCTTCAGTTCTGAGACAAATGACCTACGAGCAAATTATTACTGATCTAAAGAATAAAATCTATAAACCCATTTATTTTCTTCAGGGAGATGAACCTTATTACATTGATCAAATAACCGACTACATTTTAAACAATGTATTATTGCCGGCAGAACGTGATTTTAATCAAGCCGTAGTGTATGGGAAAGATGTAAATGGAGCAACTATTGTTAACCACGCAAAACGATTCCCAATGATGTCAAACTATCAGGTGGTTGTGGTTAAAGAAGCTCAAACGTGTAAAGACCTTGAAACCAGCCTGACACATTATGTTTCAAATCCATTAAAATCGACAATCCTTGTTATCAACTATAAATACGATAAACTCGATGGCAGAAAACAACTTGGTAAAATAATTGAAAAAACAGGCGTACTATTCGAGTCAAAAAAACTTTATGAAAGCGATGTTCCAGTGTGGATTACGACATATCTCTCGAAGCAAAAATATTCGATATCTCCACATGCAAGCCAGTTATTATCAGACTTTTTAGGAAACGATTTAAGTAGAATCGTCAACGAACTCGATAAATTAATGCTGACATTACCTCTCAATTTCAGAGAAATTACCCCCGACCATATTGAGAAAAACATTGGCATCAGCAAAGAATACAATGTCTTTGAACTTAATAAAGCATTGTCTGCGAAAGATATTTTAAAAGCTAACAGAATCATCAACCACTTCAGCAAAAGCCCAAAAGAAAATCCCCTTGTGGTTGTCATCTCTCAATTATTTTCTCATTTTAGCAAACTTCTTTCTTATCATGCAATACCAGACAAAAAAAACAACAAAGAAGTAGCAGCAGCACTCAAAATCAATCCATTTTTTTTAAACGATTACCGTGCAGCAGCAAAGAATTTCAGTTATTCCAAAACTGTTAATATTATCTCAATAATCAGAGAATACGACATGAAATCAAAAGGAGTTGACGACTCATCTACATCAGATTACGGATTGATGAAAGAAATAGTGTATAAAATACTACATTGAAAAAATTAATATATGA
>JAVHQG010000317.1:0-33929 GCA_036171035.1 Bacteroidales bacterium | reverse complement strand
ATAAAAATTAAAATAAACTTCTTTGTGACTTATGTAAACCTTTCCCTCATGGTTAAAATGATCAAAAATGATTATCATTCCATATTTTTTTTCAATGTATTGTCAATTTCATTCAAAAGTTTGATCCTATATGAAAATCTGCAAATAACCGCAATCCTGTGTTTTATTAGGATACAAAAAAATATCGGTTTAAAAGGGTACGCCTGAAAATACTTGGTCATGGGCAAATTTTTCGATTCAGCCACTAAAATAATTCGGTAAATTCTCTAGTTAGTGTATGTCCATAAAGTCAGTGTCTGATTCATAATTTAGCGAAGCGATCTCATGAACACATAAAAAATAAAATATTAGTGAATAATGTTCGTGTTCAAGGCTTTCGATGTTTTGAAATTAAGGAGTTTACTTTTGTAAATGACTGTTTTCAAAACCCGGCATACTGCTAGTAACAGTATGAGCGAGCTTGTGGGTTGTTTAACGAAATTATTGGCGTTTTCTTGCTGACACTAAATGTTTTTATGAATTAAGTTTTATCTTTGCAATAAAAAAATTGTACATCTGCCGTTTTTGTTCAAAAGTTGAATTTTTTTTATTCCATATTGTTTTGTTTTTGCATGATACTGATATCAACATCTATTGTCTTTGGTCAGGATGTACGTTCTCAAATTAAAAAAAATTTAATTCTTATTAATGGTGGAACTTTCACAATGGGACAAACAGATCCAAATGTTTCCTGCAAGGGTTGTACTGCCGATGAACAGCCCCCTCATAAAGTAACTGTTAGCGATTTCTACCTATGTAAATATGAAGTAACCTTGAAAGAATGGAAACAAATTATGGGAACCAATCCCAGCTATGATGAAGAATGTGAAAATTGTCCGGTTGATGGGGTTTCTTGGCAGGATGTTCAGCTTTTTATTAAAAAAATAAATGAGAAGTCAGATATCCAGTTTCGCATACCTACTGAGGCTGAATGGGAGTTCGCTGCTCGTGGAGGAAATAAAAGTAATGGATATCGATTTAGTGGAAGCAATAATGCATCTGATGTTGCTTGGTTTGGTCTTAAAAAGGATCAGAAAACTCATCAGACAGGTCTTAAACAGCCTAATGAACTTGGTCTTTATGATATGAGTGGGAATGTTTGGGAATGGTGCAGCGACTTTTATGGATTTGATTATTTTGCCAATTCACCAGAAAAAGATCCTTCTGGTCCGATTTCCGGAAAAGATAAGATTTTGCGTGGTGGATCATGGTATAACCAATCTTTTGATTGCCGGGTCACAACCCGTTATCGTTTTTATCCATCTTTTCGTACAAATGCTAATGGCTTTCGCTTGGCTTCATCAAAAAAATAATATATATATATAAATAATTGATTATTAGTTAATTAAAAAAAGCCCTTTGTTGCCATAGGATTCGATGCAATTCGTGCTGTTAATAATTTGTGAAAAAAAATAAAAAATATTTAAAAACTCTATTGTTTTTTTAAATTTAAGCAATACCTTTGCAACCCGTTTAAATAAAAAGTAATAAAAATAAGAAAAAGTCTTAATATGCCTACAATTCAGCAGTTAGTGAGAAAAGGGAGAAATGAACTTACATTTAAGAGCAAAGCTCCGGCTTTGAATTCCTGTCCACAAAGAAGAGGCGTTTGCACAAGGGTTTATACCACAACGCCAAAGAAACCGAATTCCGCTATGAGAAAAGTAGCTAGGGTAAAGTTAACAAACGGAATCGAAGTAACAGCCTATATCCCTGGAGAAGGTCATAACCTTCAAGAGCATTCAATTGTAATGATTAGAGGTGGTAGAGTAAAAGATTTACCTGGGGTGCGTTATCATATTATAAGAGGTGCGCTTGATACTTCTGGAGTTGAAGGGAGAAGACAACGTCGTTCAAAATATGGTGCTAAAAGACCAAAAGCTGGAAAGGGAACACCAGCACCAGCAAAAAAGAAATAATTAAAAATTAAAATTTCAAGAATACAATCATATGAGAAAAGCTAAAGCCAAACGGAAATTATTGTTACCGGATCCAAAATTTAATGATGTTTTGGTAACAAGGTTTGTAAATGACCTGATGTTAAAAGGTAAAAAAAGTATTTCATTTACTGTGTTTTATGATGCTCTCGCAATCGTTGCAGAAAAAATGAAAGACAAGGAAATTAGCCCTCTTGAAATTTGGAAAAAAGCACTACAAAATGTCACACCTGCAGTTGAAGTTAAAAGCCGAAGAATCGGAGGTGCTACATTTCAGGTTCCAACTGAATTAAGGGCAGATAGAAGAGTATCTGTAAGCAATAAATGGCTTATCAAATATGCACGATCAAGAGGCGGCAGAAGCATGAAAGAAAAACTTGCTGCTGAAATCATGGCTGCATATAATGAAGAAGGTGGAGCATACAAAAAGAAAGAAGATACTCACAGAATGGCTGATGCAAATAAAGCGTTTTCACATTTTAGATTTTAACCAAAATATTGTATTATAATATAATGAGTTCAGATTTAACATATACTAGAAATATCGGTATCATGGCACACATTGATGCAGGTAAGACTACTACTACTGAACGTATTTTATATTATACTGGCATCAATCATAAAATTGGAGAAGTTGATGATGGTACTGCTACAATGGATTGGATGATTCAAGAACAGGAAAGAGGAATTACCATTACTTCGGCTGCTACTACTACTTTTTGGAATTGGAATAATAATCTATATAAAATAAATATTATAGATACTCCGGGGCATGTCGATTTCACTGTTGAAGTTGAACGATCTTTGAGAGTACTCGATGGAGCAGTTGCCATTTTTTGTGCTGTGGGCGGTGTACAGCCTCAATCAGAAACAGTTTGGAGACAAGCTGATAAGTACAATGTACCAAGAATCGTATTTGTTAATAAAATGGATCGTTCTGGTGCAGATTTTTATAGTGTAGTACATCAAATAGAACATAGATTAGGTGCAAATCCAATTCCTTTCCAAATTCCAATTGGCGTGGAAGATGATTTTAAGGGAGTTGTTGATTTAATAACTAGAAAAGCTATTACTTGGTCAGATGATGACTTCGGCGTTCAATATCATGAAAGTGAAATACCTGCTGAACTAAAAGAAATTACAGAAGAATGGCGCGAGAAATTAGTTGAAGCAGTTATTGAAACAGATGATGCAATTATGGAGAAATTTCTCGACGATCGTTCAAAAATCACAGTCGATGAATTTTTAACCGTCGCAAGAAAAGCTACAATAAAACAAAACATTATACCTGTTTTATGTGGTGCGTCAGCAAAAAATAAGGGCATTCAGAAACTTCTAGATTATATTACTTGTTTGCTCCCAAGCCCAATGGATGTAGGAGCTGTATTCGGTACTGACCCTAAAACCGATAAGAAAATAATTAGAAATCCATCAGTTTCAGATCCATTTGCAGGACTCGTCTTTAAAATCGCAACAGACCCATTTGTAGGTCGCTTGTCTTTTCTTCGGGTTTATTCAGGATCAATTCATGAGGGAAGTTATGTTTATAATGTCCGTACTGGTAAAAAAGAAAGAGTGTCTAGACTTTTTCAAATGCATGCAAATAAGCAGATTCCGAAAGAAGTGATTGAAGCTGGTGATATTTGTGCTGTTGTAGGTTGTAAAGACGTTCACACAGGTGATACTTTAGCTGATGAAAAACAACCTATTTTACTGGAATCAATCAGCTTTCCTTTACCAGTATTAGGGATAGCAATCGAACCCGTAACACAAGCAGATTTCGATAAATTAAATAACGCTTTAGCCAAATTAACAGAAGAAGACCCAACTTTTACAGTTAACATAGACGAAAATACAGGTCAAACGTTGATGAGTGGTATGGGAGAACTTCATTTGGAAATCTTAATTGATAGATTAAACCGAGAGTTCAATGTTCAATGCAACCATGGAACTCCTCAAGTTGCTTATAGAGAAGCTATCACAAAAGTTGTTGAACACCGTGAAGTATTTAAAAAACAAACGGGAGGAAAAGGTAAATTTGCTGATATTTCTGTAAGAATAGAACCAACTGCAAAAGGGGTAATTGGTCTTATTTTTAAAAATGAAATAAAAGGCGGTGCTTTGCCTAAAGAGTATATCGTAGCTATTGAAAAAGGATTTAGAGAAGCATTGTCAAATGGACCTTTAGGTGGTTATCCAATGGAAAGTCTAAAAGTTACCTTAATTGATGGAGCAACACATCCTGTTGATTCTGATGCCCTATCTTTCGAAATTGCAGCAAAAATTGCATTTAAGGAAGCAACAAGAAAAGGGGAACCTGT
This sequence comes from Bacteroidales bacterium, assembly GCA_036171035.1. GTDB lineage: Bacteria > Bacteroidota > Bacteroidia > Bacteroidales > GWF2-35-48 > GWF2-35-48. Next base: position 29,632 of record JAVHQG010000317.1, on the reverse strand, counting down.
TTTACTGGAACCAATAATGAAAACTGAAATTGAAACGCCGGAAGAATATATGGGCGACATTGTTGCAGATATTAACAGAAGAAGAGGTCAGATTTTAGGTATGGATTCAAGAGGTAAATTAAGAATCATTAATGCTTTATTACCTTTGGCTGAAACTTTTGGTTATGTTACAGTATTAAGAACAATATCGTCTGGAAGAGCAACATCAACAATGGAAGTTGCAAACTTTGAAAGAGTATCAGAAACTATTGCAGATAAAATTTTTCACTCACTTTTATATAGATTTTAGCTAATACATCAATATGAGTCAGAAAATAAGGATTAAATTAAAATCTTACGATCACAGTTTGGTTGATAAATCAGCTGAAAAAATCGTAAAAACTGTAAAATCTACAGGTGCAGTTGTAAGTGGTCCAATTCCATTGCCAACTCATAAAAGAATTTTTACAGTATTAAGATCTCCCTTCGTTAATAAGAAAGCAAGAGAACAATTTGAGCTATCCTCTTATAAGAGAATGCTTGATATATACAGTACAACAGCAAACACTATTGATGCGCTGATGAAACTAGAACTACCAAGTGGAGTAGAAGTGGAAATAAAAGTATAAATTTTAAGGATTTTTTTTCTTAAAATTTTAAATTAAAAAATGTAAATTCTAAATAGTAAATAAATATCATGTCAGGTATTATTGGGAAAAAAGTAGGAATGACTTCTATCTATAATGAAGATGGAAAATTAATTCCATGCACAGTAATCGAAGCTGGTCCTTGTGTCGTAACACAGATTAAAACGAATGAAAAGGATGGTTATATGTCAGTACAGTTAGGTTTTGGAGATGTTAAAGAAAAACATTCAAATAAACCATTGATCGGACATTTTAAAAAAGCACAAACTTTACCAAAAGCAAAGCTTTTTGAATTTAATCCATTTGAGACAGATGTCAAACTTGGAGATAAGATAACTGTTGATATTTTTACTGAAGGAGAATTCGTTGATGTTATTGGGAAATCAAAAGGAAAAGGTTTTCAAGGTGTTGTAAAAAGATATGGCTTTTCTGGTGTTGGCGGTGCTACTCATGGTCAGGCAAATAGACTTAGACATCCTGGATCTTTGGGTGCTTCATCTTGGCCATCTAGAGTTATGAAAGGTATGAGAATGGCAGGACGAACAGGTGGAGAAAATATAAAATTATTAAGTTTGAGACTTGTGAAAGTTATGCCTGAAAATAACCTGTTATTGGTTAAAGGGGCTGTACCTGGAGCTATTGGTTCATTTTTAATTATAAAAAAGTAATGGAATTATCTATATTTAATCAAACAGGAAGCGACTCGGGAAAAAGAGTACAACTCAATGAGTCAATTTTTAGTGTAGAACCTAATGATCATGCGATATACCTTGATGTTAAGCAATATATGGCAAACAATCGTCAAGGTACTCACAAAACAAAAGAAAAATCTGAAGTTTCGGGTAGCACTAGAAAACTTAAAAGACAAAAAGGCACTGGCGGTGCTCGTTCTGGAAGTATTAAATCCCCTCTTTTTGTTGGTGGTGCTAGAGTTTTTGGTCCTAGACCGAGAGATTATAGTTTCAAGTTAAATAAAAAGGTAAAACAACTTGCAAGAAAATCAGCCTTAACATACAAAGCTAGAAATAACGAGATTATCGTTCTTGAAGATTTCAATATGGAACGACCTAAAACAAAGGATTTCATCACTTTAAAAAATAAGTTGCAAATTAGTAATAAAAAGTTGCTCTTTATATTAGCAGAACCAAATAATAGTATATATTTGTCCTCTCGAAATTTACAGGATTCTAAAGTTGTAACAGTTTCAGAATTAAGCACTTACGATATTCTTAACCATTCAACTTTGTTATTTGTAGAGAGTTCAATTAATGTTTTAGAGAAAACCTTTGGAATTATATAGCAATGAGCATTTTAATAAGACCTATAGTTACAGAAAAAATGACGATTCAGGGAGAAAAGTTGAATCGCTATGCAGTAGTTGTTGAAAAAACAGCAAATAAACTGCAAATAAAAAAAGCCTTACAGGATATGTATGGAGTGTCTGTTCAGGATGTTAATACAATGAGATATGCCGGTAAAGTTAAAAGTAGATATACAAAAACCGGATTTGTAATTGGAAAAACAAATGCTTATAAAAAAGCTATTGTAACATTAGCTACAGGTGATAAAATAGATTTCTTTAGCAATATTTAAATAAAATGGCAGTTAGAAAATTAAATCCGGTTACCCCCGGTCAGAGATACAGAACAATAAGTGCTTTTGAAGAGATTACAAAATCAACTCCTGAAAAGTCATTAGTTGTTTCAATAAAAAGGTCAGGCGGAAGGAATCATTCCGGCAAAATGACTATGAGGTATTTAGGCGGCGGTCATAAAAGAAGTTATAGAATCATCGACTTCCTTCGTAACAAAGATGGTGTACCTGCAACTGTTAAATCTGTTGAATATGATCCGAATAGGACAGCTAGAATTGCTCTCTTGGTTTATGCTGACGGAGAAAAAAGATATATAGTTGCTCCTGCGGGAATAAAAGTTGGTCAGATTTTAAATTCTGGTGCAAATGTGCCCCCTGAAGTTGGAAATGCTTTATTCCTTTCGGATATTCCTCTCGGAACAATTATCCATAATATTGAACAAAGACCTGGTCAAGGTTCAATTATTGCAAGAAGTGCAGGGTCGTTCGCTCAATTAACGTCTAGAGAAGGGAAATTTGCAATACTTAAAATGCCTTCAGGCGAGTTGAGAAAAGTTCTTGTATCTTGTAAAGCAACTATAGGAAGCGTTTCTAATGGCGATCATGCACTTGAAAAATCAGGGAAAGCTGGTCGTACAAGATGGCTAGGAAGAAGACCTAGAAATAGAGGTGTTGCAATGAACCCAGTAGATCATCCAATGGGTGGAGGTGAAGGTCGTGCATCAGGTGGACATCCTAGGTCAAGAAAAGGATTACTGGCCAAAGGTTATAAAACAAGAAAACCTAAAAAGGAGTCCAATAAGTATATAATGGAAAGAAGAAAGAAGTAAAGAATATTTTTAAAAAAATAATATGAGCAGATCGCTGAAAAAAGGACCTTTTATTGATGTGAAACTTGAGAAAAAAGTTTTCATGATGAATAATTCCAAAAAGAAAACAGTTATTAAAACGTGGGCTCGTCGTTCAATGATTTCACCAGATTTTGTTGGACATACAATAGCTGTTCATAATGGAAATAAATTTATACCTGTTTATGTTACTGAAAATATGGTTGGTCATAAATTAGGAGAATTTGCACCAACACGTACTTTTAGAGGACATTCAGGAAGTAAAAAATCAGAGGCGAAATAATAAAATTTTAAAAAAATGGGAGCAAGAAAAAGAATCAGCGCCGAAAAACGAAAAGAAAAATTGAAGGAGGTTTCATTTGCGATTTTACGTAATTGTCCTACTTCTCCAAGAAAAATGAGACTGGTTGCAGATCTTATTAGAAATGTTGAAATAAACAAAGCACTTGGTATTTTGAAGTATAATCCAAAAGAAGCTTCACAAAGACTTGAAAAATTATTATTGTCTGCGATTGCAAATTGGCAGTTAAAAAATGAAGGAATTAGAATTGAAGATAGCAATGTTTTTATTAAAGAGATCTTTGTTGATTCAGCAAGAATGTTGAAAAGATTGCGTCCTGCTCCACAAGGAAGAGGATATCGGGTTAGAAAAAGATCAAATCATGTAACTTTGGTATTAGATAGTAAAATTAACGAATCACAAACAGAATAGATAGATGGGACAAAAAACAAACCCTATTGCAAACAGATTAGGAATCATAAATGGATGGGATTCCAATTGGTATGGTGGTAGATTTTATGGTGACAAACTTGTCGAAGACACTAGGATTAGAAAATATCTTAATGCACGTCTTGCAAAAGCCAGTATTTCTAGAATAATTATTGAGCGATCTTTGAAGCTCATAACAATTACTGTAAATACTGCACGCCCTGGTGTTATCATTGGTAAAGGTGGCCAAGAAGTTGACAAATTAAAAGAGGAAATAAAAAAACTTACGAATAAAGAAGTTCAAATTAATATATTTGAAATTAAACGTCCAGAACTTGATGCAGTACTTGTTGCTAACAATATTGCGCGGCAGGTTGAAGGGAAAATAGCATATAGAAGAGCAATTAAAATGGCTATAGCTTCAACTATGAGAATGGGTGCAGAAGGTATAAAAGTTAACATTTCAGGCCGTCTTAATGGAGCTGAAATGGCCAGATCTGAAATGTTGAAAGAAGGTAGAACTCCTCTTCATACGTTAAGAGCTGATATTGATTATTTTAATGCAGAAGCACTTACAAAAGTTGGTCTTCTTGGGGTGAAAGTATGGATTTGCAAAGGTGAAGTTTATGGAAAACGCGATCTTTCTCCAAATATTGGGAGTAAGGAAGTAAAATCCAAAAATATAATGAACAAGAAGAAAAAAGAAAGAAGATAATAATTTTATAAGATTTATCAGGATGTTACAGCCAAAAAAACAAAAATATAGAAAGCAGCAAAAAGGAAAAATGAAGGGTAATTCCTATAAGGGGAGTTCACTTGCATTCGGCTCTTTTGGCATTAAATCTTTGGATACATGTTGGATGACTGCAAGACAAATTGAAGCTGCTCGTCAAGCACTATCGCGATGTATGAAACGTGAAGGACAAATTTGGATTCGAATATTTCCAGATAAACCAATTACTAAAAAACCCGCAGAAGTTCGTATGGGTAAAGGGAAAGGTGCTCCGGAAATGTTTGTTGCCAGAGTTACTCCCGGACGCATGCTCTTTGAAGCAGACGGTGTTCCTATCGCTGTTGCAAAAGAAGCATTAAGGCTTGCTGCACAAAAATTGCCTATTCTCACAAAATTTTGTGTAAGACCAGATTATGATTATACAGAAACTATAATATAGTATAAAATGAAAACTGCAGAAATTAAGGAATTATCTACTCCTGAATTAAAGGAAAGGATTGACGATACGGATACTATTTTAGTGCGTTTGAAATTCAATCATGCTGTGTCACCGTTGGAAAATCCAATGAAAATTCAAAAAACTCGCAAGTTAATTGCAAAGTTAAAAACAGAATTAAGGATACGTGAATTAAGCAAATAAGAGTCTTATTATAATGGAAACAAGAAATTTTAGAAAAGAAAAAATAGGTGTTGTTGTAAGTACAAAAATGGAAAGAACAATTGTAGTTACAGTTAAACGAAGAGTAAAACACCCTAAATATGGAAAATTTATTAACAAGACGAAAAGACTTTATGTTCATGACGAACAAAATGCTTGCGGTGTTGGAGATAAGGTTAAAGTTATGGAAGTTCGACCTTTAAGTAAATTGAAGAATTGGAGATTAATCGAAATTATTGAAAAAGCTAAATAATAATGATACAACAAGAAACACGGCTCATTGTAGCCGATAATAGTGGTGCAAAAGAAGTACTCTGCATCAGGGTACTCGGAGGTACCGGAAAAAGATATGCCCGAGTTGGCGATAAAATAATTGTTGCTGTGAAATCTGCTCTTCCTGCAAGTGAAGTAAAAAAAGGTTCAGTTACTAAAGCTGTTGTAGTAAGAACAAAAAAAGAAATTAAAAGAGCTGATGGATCTTATATCCGTTTTGACGATAATGCGGTAGTTTTGTTAAATGCTACAGATGAAATCAGAGGTACACGTATATTCGGTCCTGTTGCAAGGGAGTTAAGAGAAAAACAGTATATGAAAATTGTTTCACTAGCCCCAGAGGTTTTATAAGTATAATTTGTTATGAATAAAAAGTTTAACATAAAAAAAGGAGATACTGTACGTGTATTGACAGGTGACTCCAAAACACAACAGGGCAAAGTTTTAGAAGTATTGACTAAAACGGATAAGGCAATTGTTGAAGGTGTAAATCTTGTTTCTAAGCACACCAAACCCAATGCAGCTCAACCACAAGGTGGCATTGTTAAAAAAGAAGCTGCAATTCACGTTTCAAATCTTATGATTGTTGAGCCTGCAACAGGAAAGCCAACAAGAGTGGGTAGAAAATTGAATGAGAATAATAAATTAGTCAGATATTCCAAAAAATCAGGTGAGGAGATAAAATAATGAATAACTATAAGCCAACACTTAAAAAAAAGTACGAAGAGGAAATTGTAGCTGCTTTAAAGAAAGAGTTTAATTACTCGTCTGTAATGCAAGTTCCAAGACTTGATAAAATTATTATAAATCAAGGAGTTGGTCAAGCAATTGCTGATAAAAAAATAATAGAAGTTGCATTGACTGAACTTGGAATCATAACAGGACAAAAGCCTGTTTCTACAGTTTCGAAAAAAGATATTTCGAACTTTAAACTCAGAAAAGGCGTTGCAATCGGTGTGAAAGTTACACTTAGAAAAGAGAGAATGTATGAATTCCTTGAAAGATTAATAAGCGTTTCATTACCACGTATACGTGATTTCAGAGGTATTAATCATAAATTTGATGGTCGTGGAAATTATACACTCGGCATAACGGAACAAATTATTTTCCCTGAAATTGATATTGATAAAATTCATAAAATGATGGGTATGAATATCACATTTGTTACGAATGCAAAATCAGATGAAGAAGGGTATGCACTCCTTAGGGAATTTGGAATGCCGTTTAAAAACATAAAAAAGAATTAACACATGGCAAAAGAATCATTGAAAGCTCGTGAAGTTAAAAGAGTAAAATTAGTAAAAAAATATGAAGCTAAAAGAGCTGAATTAAAAGCAAAAGGCGATTATTCAACGCTTTCACTTTTACCTCGTAATTCTTCTCCTGTAAGGTTGCATAACAGATGTAAACTATCTGGCAGACCAAAAGGATATATGAGACAGTTTGGTATTAGTAGAATAGCATTTAGAGAAATGGCTTCTAATGGATTAATTCCAGGAATTAAAAAAGCAAGTTGGTAATAAAATAATAATAATTAAAATGACAGATCCAATTTCAGATTATCTGACTAGATTACGTAATGCTATAAAGGCAAAACATAAAATTGTAGAAATTCCTTCATCGAATTTAAAAAAGGAAATAACAAAAGTCTTATTTGAAAAAGGCTATATTTTGAATTATAAATTCGAAGATGGCGAAAATCAAAGACAAGGAATTATTAAGATCGCGCTTAAATATCATCCAGTTTCTAAAACTCCGGCTATCAAGTTACTTCGTAGGGTTAGCCGCCCTGGTCTTAGAAATTATAGTGGAGTAGCCACAATACCTAGAATATTAAATGGTTTAGGGATTGCTATTTTATCTACATCACAAGGTGTTATTACAGATAAAGAAGCAAGAGTTAAAAATATTGGTGGTGAAGTATTATGTTATGTACACTAAATAATTTGATTGAAGATGTCACGAATAGGAAAATTACCCATTGAAATACCAAAAGGTGTTGTATTAAATATCACCGATGATAAGGTAGTTGTAAAAGGTCCATTAGGAGAACTTACACAAACAATAAGTAAGGAAATAAAAGTAAAGGTTGAAGATAATAAAGTGATTCTTGCAAGATCAAATGAATCAAAGCAACAAAAATCATTGCATGGTCTTTATAGGTCTCTTATAAATAATATGATTATTGGAGTTTCTACCGGTTATACAAAAGAACAGGAATTAGTAGGTGTTGGGTATAAGGCTGAGGTTAAAGGACAAGTTTTAGAGCTTGCTTTAGGATATTCACATAATATATTATTTGAATTACCTGTTGAAATACAAGTTTCGGCAAAACAAGAAAAGAGAGCCAATCCAATTATTACGTTGAAAAGCAATGATAAACAATTAATAGGTCATGTGGCTGCTAAAATTCGTTCATTAAGACCACCTGAACCGTATAAAGGTAAAGGTATTAAGTTTGTAGGAGAAATTCTCAGGAGAAAATCAGGTAAATCAGCAAGTGCTAAATAATATTAAAATTTCATTACAATGGCATTAACAAAATTAGAAAGAAGAGAAAGAATAAAAAAAAGGATAAGGAAGCTTATTTCTGGAAACATTGAAAAGCCACGTATGACTGTTTTTAGAAGTAATAAACAAATTTCTGTTCAGCTTGTTGATGATAATACCGGGACAACTTTGGTCTCCGCATCATCACTCTGTAAAGAAATTAGTGAAAATAAAGGTATTAAAAAACTTGAACAGGCTGCTCTTGTTGGAAAATTAATAGCACAAAAGGCTATTGAAAAAGGAATTACAACAATTACTTTTGATAGAGGCGGTTATCTATATCATGGTCGCGTGAAATCATTAGCGGATGCTGCAAGACAAGGAGGTTTAAAATTTTAAAAATATGACAGCAAATACAAGTATAAGGAAAGTTAAAACAAGTGATCTAGAGTTAAAAGATCGTTTGGTTAGTATCCAGCGTGTTACTAAAGTTACAAAGGGAGGCAGAACCTTTAGTTTTTCGGCCATAGTAGTAGTGGGAAACGAAAACGGAGTAGTTGGTTATGGTTTGGGTAAAGCAAATGAAGTAACAACAGCTATTGCAAAAGGTGTAGAGGATGCGAAAAAAAGTCTTATAAAAATTAATATTTTAAAAGGTACTATTCCTCACGAACAACTCTCGAAATATGGAGGTGCACAAGTATTTATTAAGCCTGCATCCCATGGTACCGGCGTTAAGGCTGGTGGGGCAATGCGTGCAGTACTGGAAAGTGTTGGCATTACAGATGTGCTAGCAAAATCAAAAGGTTCATCTAATCCTCATAATTTAGTAAAAGCAACAATGGTTGCGTTGATGGAATTAAGGGATCCATATACGGTGGCTCTTAATCGTGGAATTTCTATGGAAAAAGTTTTTAATGGATAATATATGGCTAAGGTAAAAGTAACTCAAGTTAGAAGCAAAATTGGGTGTTCAAAAAGACAGAGGGACACACTGAAAGCTCTTGGTTTAGGAAGAATAAACAAAACTGTTGAAAAAGAAAAATCAAACCAAATAAATGGAATGATAAATAAGGTAAATCATTTAGTAGTAATTGAAGATATTAAATAATTTGATATGAATTTAAGTCATTTAACTCCGGCGGGAGGCTCTGTTAAAAACGAGAAAAAAAGATTAGGCAGAGGAACTGGATCCGGAAAAGGGGGTACTTCCACAAGAGGCAATAAGGGAGCTCAATCTCGTTCGGGATATCATAAAAAAATTGGTCATCAGGGAGGGCAGATGCCTATTCAAAGAACATCTCCAAAGTTTGGTTTTAAAAATCCAAATAGAGTTGAATATAAGGCCATTAATTTGAAAGATATTCAGATGTTGGCTGAAAAAAATAGTTTAACCGCTATTGACCCTCAAATTTTATATGAATTTGGCATGGTTTCAAAAAAAGACCTTGTTAAAATACTTGGCAACGGTACTTTAACCCTGAAACTAGAAGTAAAAGCGCATGCTTTTTCAAATTCAGCAAAACAGTCAATTGAAGCATTAGAAGGCACAGTTATAAAACTATAAGCTTAATGAGAAAATTTTTCGAGACATTAAAAAACATTTATAAAATTGAAGAATTAAGATCAAGGATTTTAACAACTTTGGGATTCATTCTTATATATAGATTAGGTTCATTTGTTGTTATTCCAGGCATAGATCCATCACAACTACAGGGTCTTGAAAAACAAACGGCAGGTGGGATTATGGGCTTACTTGATATGTTTTCTGGTGGTGCTTTTTCAAATGCATCTATTTTTGCACTTGGAATTATGCCTTATATTTCAGCTTCTATTGTTATGCAGCTACTTGGTATTGCAATTCCATATTTTCAAAGAATGCAAAAAGAAGGTGAAAGTGGAAGAAAAAAAATTAATCAGATTACTCGTTATCTTACTGTAATTATTTGTGCACTGCAAGCACCTGGATATATTGCAAATTTAAAGTCACAATTGCCTGAAAGTGCGTTTGTTATGCAGGGTGGTGTTTTTTGGTTTTCAACAGTATTAATCCTTATAACAGGAACTATATTTGTAATGTGGCTTGGCGAAAAAATAACTGATAAAGGAATCGGAAATGGTATATCAATGATTATCATGATTGGAATTGTAGCGAGGTTACCGTTTGCAATTACTGCTGAATTTGTTTCTAGACTAGAAGAACAAGGAGGAGGTTTAGTGATGTTCCTTGCTGAAATTGTTGTTTTGCTTGTTGTTATTATTGGCACTATTGCATTGGTTCAAGCAACAAGAAAAATTCCTGTACAGTACGCAAAGAGAATAGTTGGGAACAAACAATATGGAGGTGTTAGACAGTACATACCTTTAAAAGTTAATGCTGCTGGTGTTATGCCAATTATTTTTGCTCAAGCTCTTATGTTTATCCCTATCATGTTGGTTGGCTTTTCTCAATCAGATACTTTAACAGGTTTCGCTGCATCTATTGCTGATTCAACAGGTTTTTTATATAATTTTATTTTTGGACTACTAATTGTTCTCTTTACTTATTTTTATACTGCTATTATTGTAAATCCAACACAAATGGCAGAGGATATGAAGAAAAATGGTGGGTTTATTCCTGGTATTAAACCTGGTCGTAAAACAGTTGAGTTTCTCGATACAGTTATGTCTCGAATAACTTTGCCTGGTTCTATTTTTTTAGCATTGGTAGCAATTTTACCTGCATTTGCACAAATTATTGGCATAAATAATCAATTTGCTCATTTTTATGGTGGAACATCTTTACTTATCTTGGTAGGTGTTGTTTTAGACACATTACAACAGATAGAAAGCCATTTATTAATGCGCCACTATGACGGTTTAATGAAAACAGGCAGAATAAAAGGAAGAACTGCCGGAGCTACTGCCATGTAAATTAATAATGAATTTAGAAAAGGAATAAAAAATGATAAAATTATTAAATCGTAAATTCCAATTCGTAAATTCAATAAACGTTCTTTGATGGTTTTTTATAAAACAAATGATGAAATAGAATTGCTTAGATTAAGCAATCAGCTTGTATCAAAAACGCTTGCTGAAATTTCTAAATTAATTGTTCCGGGTATTACTACTCTAACAATTAATGATAGAGCCGATGAATTCATTAGAGATAATGGTGGAATACCCGGGTTTCTTCATTATAATGGATATCCAAAATCGGTATGTATTTCTGTAAATTCGCAAGTTGTTCATGGAATACCTTCTTCATATGTTTTACAGGAAGGAGACATTGTTTCTGTAGATTGTGGAGTATTTATGAATGGCTTTCATGGAGATTCAGCATATACCTTTTCTGTTGGGGAAATAGATGAAGAGAAAAAACATCTTTTAAAAATTACAAAAGAAAGTTTATATCTTGGAATTGCTCAAGCAAAAGAAGGAAATAGAATTGGAGATATTGGTTATAATATACAACAATACGCACAGAAAAATGGACTCTCTGTTGTCAGAGAATTAGTTGGACATGGGGTAGGTAAAAATTTGCATGAAAAACCTGAAGTTCCTAATTATGGGAAAAGAGGGTCTGGTTTAAAAATTCAAAGAGGGCTTGTAATTGCGATTGAGCCAATGATAAATGTTGGTAAAAAAGAGGTACGATATGAATCAGATGGGTGGACAGTTACAACTATCGATAAGAAACCATCAGCTCATTTTGAGCATAGTGTAGCAATTACTAGTACAGATGCTGATATTTTGTCAACATTCGAATATATAGAAACTGAACTGAACAAAAAAAAGTAGAATGGCGAAACAGGCTTCAATTGAGCAAGATGGACAGATTATAGAGGCATTATCTAATGCAATGTTTAGGGTACAGTTAGAGAATGGTCACATTATTACAGCTCATATATCGGGTAAAATGAGAATGCACTATATTAAAATATTAACTGGAGATAAAGTTCGAATTGAAATGTCTCCGTATGATTTAACAAAAGGAAGAATAACATTTAGATATAAATAAGATGAAAGTAAAAACTTCAATAAAGAAGCGTACTCCTGATTGTAAAATTGTCAGAAGAAATGGACGATTGTATGTGATCAATAAAAAGAATCCGAAATACAAAATGCGTCAAAATTAAGTTTAATTAATATTTAACAATTGATCGTAATATGGCTAGAATCGCAGGTGTAGATATTCCTGATAATAAAAGAGGCGAAATCGCACTAACCTATATCTTCGGGATAGGCAGAAGCACTGCTGTTAGAATTTTAAAACAGTCCGGTGTTGACAAGGAAATAAAAGTGAAAGATTGGACGGATGAGCATATGTCTGCTATTCGTGCAACAATCACTGCAACTTGTACTTTGGAAGGAGAGCTTCGCTCGCAAACCCAGTTAAGCATTAAGAGACTTCTTGATGTGAATTGCTACAGAGGTGTAAGGCATCGGCTTGGGTTGCCTGTAAGGGGACAACGGACAAGAACAAATGCAAGAACAAGGAGAGGAAAAAAGAAAACAGTTGCAAATAAAAAGAAAGCTACTAAATAATTAATTGTTAGTTATGGCAAAAAAGGCAAAAGTCACAAAGAAAAAAGTTGTTAAAGTTGAGCCAATGGGGCAGGCTCATATCCATTCATCGTTTAATAATATTATTGTTACACTGACAAATTCAGAAGGACAAGTAATATCTTGGTCTTCATCAGGAAAAAAAGGATTTAGAGGATCAAAGAAAAATACTCCTTATGCTGCTCAAGTATCAGCTGAAGATTGCTCTAAGGTAGCTTTTGACCAAGGTTTACGTAAAGTTAAGGTATTTGTTAAAGGTCCAGGCTCTGGTAGAGAATCTGCAATCCGAACAATTAACAATAGTGGTATAGAAGTTACGGAAATCGTTGATGTTACTCCACTTCCACACAATGGTTGCAGAGCTCCTAAAAGAAGAAGAGTATAAAAATTATTTATTATTATTGTAAATTTTGAATTATTAGTAATCTATTCAAAATTTAATAATTCAAATTTTAAAATTTAAAAAAATGGCAAGATACATTGGACCAAAGACAAGAATAGCTAGAAGATTTGGAGAAGCTATTTACGGACCAGATAAAAGATTTGATAAGGGTAGCAATCCTCCCGGATTTCATGGGGCATCTGCAAAACGGAAAAAAACTTCTATTTATGGAGTTCAGTTAAAAGAAAAACAAAAAGTAAAATATACTTATGGTGTACTTGAAAAGCAGTTTTCTAACTTATTTAAAAAAGCAGCTAGTAAAAAAGGTATTACAGGCGAAGTTTTACTTCAATTTTTAGAATCAAGGTTAGATAATGTTGTTTTTAGACTTGGCATTGCACCAACAAGAGATGCCGCTAGGCAACTTGTGTCTCATCGGCATATAACCGTGAATGGAAAAGTTTTAAATGTTTCATCATCATTATTAAAAGCTGGAGATATAGTAGCTGTGAGGGAAAGATCTAGATCTTTAGAAGTAATTACGAGTTCTCTCGAAGGGAGAGGAAATAGATATTCATGGTTAGAATGGGACGGTAGCTTACTTTCAGGTAAGTTTATGAATATGCCGGCAAGAGAAGAAATTCCAGAAAACATCAAAGAACAACTTATTGTTGAATTATATTCCAAATAAAGAAATACTTCTTTTAATTCTAGATTTCTTTTGTAAAATTTAAAACGTAAAACGTAAATAAATATGGCAATATTAGCATTTCAGAAACCTGACAAAGTTGTAATGGTTGAGGCTGACGAACAGTATGGGAAGTTTGAATTTCGTCCTCTTGAACCTGGTTACGCCATTACTGTTGGGAATGCATTAAGAAGAATTCTTCTTTCATCACTTGAAGGGTATGCAATTGTCTCTATAAAAATAGAAGGTGTTGAGCAAGAATTCTCAACAATAAAAGGTGTTGTAGAGGATGTTACAGAAATTGTTTTGAACTTAAAACAAGTCCGATTTAAAAGGCAGATTGACGGAGTTGATAATGAAAAAGCTACGATTAATATTGCAGGACACGAAACATTTACTGCTGGTGATATAGGGAAATTTCTTATTGGGTTTAAAATTTTAAATCCCGAACTAATTATTTGTCACCTTGATTCAAAGGTGAAATTACAAATGGAGATAAACATAAGTAAAGGTAGGGGATATGTTGCATCTGAAGAAAACAGATTATTGGAAGCCGAATTTGGAGTTATTCCTATTAGTTCCATTTTTACTCCAATTAAAAATGTAAATTATCAAATTGAGAACATAAGGGTTGAACAAAAAACTGACTATGAAAAGTTAGTAATGGAAATTAAAACTGATGGTTCTATTCACCCTAAAGATGCTTTAAAAGAAGCAGCTAAAATTTTAATTTATCATTTCATGTTGTTTTCTGATGAAAAGATTACATTGGATACAGATGAAAGTTATGAAAATGAAGAGTTTGATGAAGAAGTTCTTCATATGCGCCAACTTTTAAAAACTAAGTTAGTTGATATGGATCTTTCAGTGAGAGCACTGAATTGCTTAAAAGCAGCAGACGTTGAAACTTTAGGTGATTTATGTACTTTTAATAAAAATGATCTTTTAAAGTTTAGAAATTTTGGAAAAAAATCTCTTACAGAATTGGAAGAACTTCTACAGTCAATGAATTTGACATTTGGGATGGATATTTTAAAATATAAATTAGATAAAGAATAATAAATAAGAATTTAGCAAAATTGGATTAAGAATTTTATTTCTAAATCTAAAAATCTAAATCGTAAATCGTAAATAAACAATGAGACACGGTAATACAGTAAATCATTTAGGAAGAACTAGTCCCCATAGAAAAGCAATGCTTGCAAATATTGCTACATCTCTATTATTACATAAGAGAATTGAAACAACTGTTGCAAAAGCAAAAGAGTTGAAGAAATATGTTGAACCACTTATTACAAGATCGAAAGACGATTCGACACATTCAAGAAGAATAGTTTTTAGTTATTTGAAAAACAAAGAAGCTGTAATTGAATTGTATAGAGAAATCGCACTTAAAGTTGCCAATAGACCAGGTGGTTATACTAGAATTTTACGAATTGGTAATAGAATGGGAGATAATTCGGATATGTGCATCATTGAGCTTGTTGATTATAATGAAAATATGCTAGCTGCAACTACTAAAAAGGCTGATGTTAAAGAAAAATCAACTAGACGCAGAAGATCTGCTGCAAAGAAAAAAGAAGTAGTGACCGATGCTACAATAATAGAAAATACGGGTGTTGAAGAAGTTAAAAAAGTTACAAAGGCTAAAACTCCAAGAGTTAAAAAGACTGCTGATTCAACTGATACTACAAAGGTGAAAGCTCCAAAGAAAAAGAAAGATGAAAGTGCAGAGTAGCATTTAAAAAACATATTTAACAAAAGGGATAAAGTTTTACTTTGTCCTTTTTTTTTATTTATTTTAGCATCTTGTTATTCATATTAGAGTTTCACTTAAATATTTTTATATGGGTCAAATTATAAGTATTCAATCAAGGCAAATTCTCGATTCCCGTGGAAACCCTACGGTAGAAGTCGATGTTGTTACAGATCAAGGAGTTATTGGCAGAGCGGCTGTTCCTTCAGGAGCATCAACAGGAATACACGAAGCAGTTGAGTTGCGGGATGGTGATAAAGGTCTTTATCTTGGAAGAAGTGTGTTGAAGGCTGTTGATAATGTGAATAAAATTTTAAGTGAAGAACTCCAAAATTTTTCAGTTTTTGATCAAGGTTTAATTGATGCTCGTATGATCGAAATTGATGGTACAGAAAATAAAGGGAACCTCGGGGCAAATGCAATTCTTGGCGTTTCTCTTGCTGTTGCCAGAGCTGCTGCACAAGAAACAGGACAGCAACTATACAGATATATCGGGGGTGTGAATGCAAATACATTACCTATCCCGATGATGAACATCCTAAATGGTGGTTCACATGCAGATAATAAGATTGATGTACAAGAGTTCATGATTATGCCAGTTGGTGCAGATACGTTCAGTGAAGCATTAAGGATGGGTGTTGAAGTATTTCATAATCTGAAAGCTGTTTTGAAAAGTAAAGGCTATTCAACAAACGTAGGAGACGAAGGTGGATTTGCACCAAACCTTAACTCAAATGAAGAGGCAATTGAGGTTGTTCTGAAAGCTATTGAAAAAGCAGGATATAAACCTGGAGAAGAAGTTTATATCGCACTCGATGCTGCGTCTTCATCTTTTTATGACGAAAAATCGAAATTATATAGGCTTGATTCCGTTGGGAAAAACTTAACAACTGATGAAATGATTGCATATTGGGAAGAATGGGTAAAGAAATATCCGATTCTTTCTATTGAAGATGGACTGGCAGAAGATGATTGGGATGGATGGAAAAAGTTGACTGAAAAAATTGGCAAGAATGTCCAAATTGTTGGAGATGACCTTTTTGTCACAAATGTAAAACGTCTTGCTAAAGGTATTGAAAAAAATATTGCTAATTCAATATTGATCAAGGTAAATCAAATTGGAACCCTCACTGAAACTATTAATGCAGTGCAGCTTGCAACTGTAAATGCTTATACTGCTGTTATTAGTCATAGATCAGGAGAAACAGAAGATACAACAATTGCTGATTTATCTGTAGCCTTAAATACAGGCCAAATTAAAACTGGATCTGCTTCGCGGACAGACAGGATTTGTAAATATAATCAACTACTTCGGATTGAAGAAGAACTTGGACCATGCGCAAGATTCCTTGGAAGGGAATTTAAATTTATAAAATAAATTTCTTGATATAATATTTTAAAATGGGCTGATGGAGGTAATCTTTCAGCCTATTTTGTTTTTTTACTTTTTTGAAATAAATTTTATCATATGTGTTAAAAATTCACCATATTATTTTGTATGTTTCATTTAGAACGTTTAAGTTTGTAATAACTTATATAAGTATATTATTTTGTAATGTTTAGGCTATTCAAATACCGCATATCTGTAAAATTCTTATATAGAAACATTAAGAATAGAGACTACTTTATTTCTCTTGCATAATCTTTTGCTTTCATTCCAAAGCATTTATTTCCTGTATTTTTATTTTATGATTAATATTTATAAATATTTATTATTTATTTTATATGATAACAACTCAATTGATAAATCCAAAGAGCATAGTAATAGTAGGTGGATCCAATAATATAAGTAAACCTGGAGGCAAGGTTTTATTGAATTTAAAAGATGGCCATTTTAAAGGTGATTTATTTGTGGTAAATCCCAAAGAAGCTGATGTTCAGGGCGTAAAAACATATACATCGGTAAGTGAATTACCTCAAGTTGACTTGGCCATTATTGCTATTGCTGCAAAATATTGCATAGAAGCAGTCGATATTTTAGCCCGGCAGAAGAACACACGAGCATTTATTATTCTTTCAGCTGGTTTTAGTGAGGAAAATAAAGATGGGGCAAAGCTAGAAAAGCATATTGTTGAAATTATTAATTCTGTTGATGCCTGCCTGATAGGTCCTAATTGCATTGGGTTTTTAAATCCGAACTACAGTGGTGTTTTTACAACACCAATTCCAAAACTTGACCCAAAAGGATGCGATTTGATTTCTGGTTCAGGAGCAACAGCTGTGTTTATCATGGAATCAGGAATACCAAAAGGACTTACATTTTCAAGCGTCTATTCTGTTGGAAATTCAGCACAAATGGGAGTTGAAGAAGTGTTAAAATATTTAGACGAAAGCTACGATCCTAAATATAGCTCATCGGTTAAACTGATGTATATTGAAAATGTTAAAGATCCCGGAATGCTGCTGAAACATGCAGCTTCACTTGTTAGAAAAGGGTGTAAAATTGCTGCTATAAAATCAGGTTCTTCAAAAGCTGGAAGCCGAGCTGCTTCTTCGCATACAGGTGCCCTTGCTACACCAGATGTTGCTATTGATGCATTGTTTCGTAAAGCGGGCATTGTACGATGCTTTGGAAGAGATGAGTTGACTACTGTTGCATCTATTTTTTTACATAAAAAATTAACGGGAAAAAACATAGCAATTATCACACATGCTGGTGGCCCTGCAGTTATGCTTACTGATTCATTATCAAACGGAGGGCTCGAAATTCCACATATTGAAGGGGAAAAAGCTAAAGACTTGCTTGAACATTTATATCCAGGTTCATCGGTTAACAACCCTATTGATTTTTTAGCAACCGGCACAGCCGAACAATTAGGGAAAATTATTGATTATTGCGAGAACGAATTTACAATAATTGATGCAATGATTGTAATATTTGGAAATCCGGGATTGTTTGAAGTATTTGATGTTTACAGGCTGCTAGATGAAAAAATGAAGACATGTAAAAAACCAATTTATCCGGTTTTGCCATCTATTATAAATGCAAAAAACGAGATAGAAGATTTTCTTTCATTAGGGCGAATAAATTTCCCCGACGAAGTGGCATTAGGCAATGGCTTGGTAAAAATTTATAATACATCTAATCCCGTCAAAGAAAAAATTGAATTACCTAAAATTGAAATAAAAAAAGTACGAGAGATTATTGATAAATCCGGTAATGGCTATTTATTACCTATGGATGTACAAGCATTGCTTGATGCAGTAGGTATTCCAAGAGCAGGAGAAGCTGTTGTTGATAATAAAGAAGATGCGATTGTGGCTGCCGGAAGATTAGGTTTTCCGGTGGTAATGAAAGTTGTTGGACCTGTTCACAAATCGGATGTAGGCGGTGTTGTGCTAAATGTTTTAGATGCTCAAAAAGTGGCTTCTGAATTTGAAAGAATGATGAAAATAAAAGACACGTTTGCTATTCTAATTCAGCCTATGTTATCAGGTATAGAATTATTTGCTGGAGCGAAAAAAGAAGACAAATTTGGTCATACAATTTTATGTGGGTTAGGTGGTATATTTATTGAGGTTTTAAAAGATGTTAATTATGGACTCGCACCATTGTGTAAAGAAGAAGCTACACGTATGATCAGATCGCTTAAAAGCTATGGAATCATTAAGGGAGTAAGAGGTCAAGAAGGTGTTAATGAAGATATTTTTTCTGATATATTAATTAGATTATCAGCTCTTGTAAGCGTAGCGCCGGAAATTCTTGAAATGGATTTAAATCCGTTACTAGGGAAAAGAGATAAAGTAGTAGCAGTTGATGCAAGAATAAGAATCGAAAAGTAAAATTTAAAACTAAATAAAGGAGAAAAGTTACATGTCGCAATTCAATGATATTGTAGAATCTAAAGCAGGAAGTAAATTTATTCTTCAAGGAAACGAAGCATTTGCATTGGGAGTGGTGCATGCAGGCTATCATGCAGCAGATGGGTATCCGGGCACACCAAGCACCGAAGTAATAGATAAATGCTTAAAACATGTACAAAATAAGATGGTTGTAGGCTGGTCAGTGAATGAAGCTGTGGCTGTTGGAGTAGCCGTTGGACATGCAATTGCAGGTTCAGATGTTGTTGTAACAATGAAAATACCAGGGGTTTTTCAAGCAGGCGATGTAATTTCCACTTCTGCATTCTATACGGCAGAAGCTGGTGCTTTGGTTATTTATGCTGCTACCGATTATGTTCCTTCCAGTACACAGCATGTAATTGATGTAAGATATTTTTTCGACTCTTGTAGAATACCTGTAATTGAACCAAGAAATCATCAGGATTTGTACCAATCAGCATGGCGTGCTGCTGATATAAGTAGAAAATTCAGAACTCCGGTGGCTGTACTTGTTTCCGGGATATTAGCTCACTCTGAAGCCCTTGTTGTAACACAAGAACCAAGGATTGTTATACGAAGAGAACTGCCAGAAAAACTTCATTCATGGATGCTTCTGCCTGGAATTGCACGCATAAATTATAATTATGCAACACAAGAACGAATACCAAATATTAGAAAATGGCTTGAAAAATCTGAATTGGTAAATGAAGAGAATAATGTTGAAGATTGGGGAATAATAGTATCTGGTGAAAGTGAGATAATTGTTAGGGAAGCATTAGATAATATCAAAAGAAAACCATCCATCCTCTCATTGGGTATGACATATCCATTGCCGAATGATTCGATTAAAAACTTCGCTTCAAAAATAACAGGAAAAATATTTGTATTTGAGGACGGCGACAGATATATTGAGAATAAGATCAGACTACTATCAATCCCTGTGATAGGTAAGGACGAGGATAGCGTGATAACAGACTGGACACCTGAACTTGTATTAGAAAATCTGTCAAAACATCTCGATTTTAATTTTTCATCATTAAAAAAGAAAATAGAACTTAATTCATTAAGCAGACCTCCATCTATTTGTCCGGGTTGCCCTTATAAAGCCTTTGCTTTAAGTGTTGATAAATTAAAGAAACAAAAAAAGATATTTGCTGCATTTGGGGATATTGGTTGCTCAACGCTTTTATTCTTTTTAAATGCTTTAGATACAGTGTGCTGCATGGGTGCATCAGATAATTTGAGACAAGGTTTTGTTTTGTCGCGACCGGAATATGCTGCAAAAACCATCAGCATCATAGGCGACTCATGCGAGTGCCACAGTGGTCTTGATGCAACCAGAAATGCAATATTCAGGCACACCGCTGGAATAAAAGTGATATTAGATAATTCAATAACAGCAATGACTGGTGGACAACCTGCTCCAAGCAGTAATGTAAACCTTGCAGGACAGCCTAACACATTTATTTTAAAACGTGCAGTAGAAGCAGAAGGAGGACGATTGATTGTTGTTGATTCGTATAATTTAAAGGAAGTCGAAGCTGTATTAATTGAATCGTTAGAATTAGCTAAAAAAGGTGTTTTTACAACAATGATATTAGAGGGGGCATGCATTCATGAAGTAGAAAATAAAAATAAAATCCGCAAAATAAAACATGATTACGAAATTTGCAGAAGATGTACAAAATGCAATATCTGTCCTGGAATAGAATCAGATGAAAATAAAAAACCAAATTTTACAAATCTTTGTTCTTTTTGTGCCGGTAGCTCTCCTGTTTGTCAACAACGATGCCCATTTGGAGCCATTGTAAATATGGAAGATAACGAATCTGTAAAAATAAGATTACCAAATTTTGAAAAAATCGAAGAGATAAATCTTCCACAAATTGATAAAAACACTTTACAAGAATCGCTAAGGCTTGCTATTAGGGGCATTGGTGGTCAGGGGAATCTATTTTTCGGAAAGGTGTTGTCTGAAGTGGTTTTAAGAACGCCATATGCTGATGATAATATTATTAAAGGCGATACTCACGGCATGGCTCAATTAGGAGGATCTGTTATTTCAACATTTAGTTGTGGTAAGGTTTTCTCTCCTGTTTTAGCACCAGGCTCAGTGGATGTGCTTATTGTAATGGAGGTGAGCGAAGTATTGAGACCTGGATTCCTTGATCTTTTAAAACCTAATGGTACGATAATTTTTAATAATTTTTCTGCATTACCATCAAATGCTAAAAAGACTGACTACCCTGATATTGTTAAGATTTTCGAGGTATTAAAAGATTATAAAATAATTAAAATCGATGCCAATAAAATTGCATATGAATTAGGTGATGTAACAGGAAAAACGGCGAATGTTGTTGTGCTAGGATTATTGTCAACCATCGCCCCATTTAGTGCAATCCCCAAAGATATTTGGATTTCTGCACTGATGGCTGTTTCACCTAATGACATTGTAAAAGGGACAAATAAATTGTCGTTTACAGCAGGCAGGAAAGTTAAAATAAACGAATGTTAAAATTCAAAAAATAAAAAATAAAACTATGAATGCCACACCAATAAACAGTAAGATTATAGATAAAATATTAAGCGAAATAAGTATCAAGCATATTGGGAAAGCCTCAATAAGAGAGATAAAACGCATTATCAACACCATTGAAGAAGAAAGTGGTCAGCGGTTTATTCGTATGGAAATGGGCATACCCGGGTTGCCAACACCAAAAATTGCAATTGAGGCTGAAAAAGCAGCACTTGATGCAGGTGTAGCTGCCATTTATCCTGACATTGATGGCTTGCCGGCACTAAAAAAAGAAACATCACGATTTATTAAGAACTTTTTGGAGGTAGAAGTTTCTCATTTGTGTTGCATTCCAACTGTTGGGTCCATCAATGCCGCATATGCAATATTTATGGTTGCCGGTAGAATGAATGCAAAAAAAGATACCATTTTATTTATTGATCCAGGCTTTCCTGTTCATAAGCAATTGGTTAAGATGATTGGATTAAATCAGGAATCATTTGATGTATATAATTACAGAGGAGCTAAATTAAAGTCTAAGCTCGAGTCGTATCTTGAGAAAGGCAACATTTCTGTGATTTTATATTCCAATCCTAATAATCCATCGTGGGTTTGCTTTAATGAAGAGGAGCTTCAAATAATAGGCGAATTGGCAACTAAATATGACGTTGTTGTTGCTGAAGATTTAGCTTATTTTGCAATGGATTTTAGAAAAGATTTATCTAAACCAGGTGTGCCACCATATCAGCCAACGGTTGCAAAATATACAAATAATTTTATACTAATGATTTCTACATCGAAGTCATTTAGTTATGCAGGAGAACGTGTTGCAATGCTTGCCATATCTGATATTTTATACGCTTCAGAGCATGATGATTTATTGAAATATTATTCCTATTCAGAATTTGGACATTCGTTAGTTCTTGGTACTGTATATGCCACAACAGCAGGGACTTCACATGCTGCACAGTATGGTGTGGCTGCAATTTTGAAAGCCGTAAACGATGGCGCTTTTGATTTTGTAAAAGAAATAAGAGAATATGGTGAACGTGCAAAAATATTGAAAAAGATGTTTCTCGATAACGGTTTTCATATAGTTTATGATAAAGATATTGATGAACCTGTCGGAGATGGATTTTATTTCACCGTTTCATATCCCGGATTTACAGGAGATGAGTTGCTTAAAGAATTACTTTATTATGGTATCAGCGCAATTTCGCTCTCTATAACTGGAAGTGAGAGAACAGAAGGAATCAGAGCATGTGTGTCGTTGATTCAAAGAAACCAATTCGAGGTTTTGGCACAAAGATTAAACGCATTCAAGGAAAATCATTGATAGAATTAAAATCGTGCACCAAAATTCACATAAATCTGAGCCGTTTTAATAGGCCAAAGTTCACGATAATTCATTGAAAGAAAAAAATTTTTAGCCGGCTCATATTGTATGCCTGCAAGGAAGAAGTGATTCTCATTAAAAGTAGCGATATCTTGATAATAGTCGTAGCGACAAATAGCTTCAAATTTTTTCAGAAATTTATAAATCACATATGCAGATGTGCCAATGGCATCTTTTTTTGTGAAGTTAGCTTGATATACGTAGCTGCCCTCAACCCCAAATTTAAATTGTTTAAAAATATAACCGGCAAAAGCATTAAATACTGATTGTGGCTTTAGTGTTTTATCTATTCCAATAGGCTCGCGATAATCAGCATATACTCGCAAAACCAGACTATCTTTACTCCTATATTCAATGTCTGCGGAATACGCAAATCTTGAGTCATTGTCTTGCCAGCGAGCCGGTCCATCGCCATTAATAGCGCAAATTGATACTGCAATTTTTTTAAGAGGAATCCATTTTACCCGTGCGCCAAAATCTGCCGGAGAGCCGTATTTATACGTCTCTTGAAAGGTGTAATACATATAACGATGATTCCACCATTTATCTTGTGTTAGCAGGAATTGAGAGGAGAGCAATTGTCCTAAACTTAATTCAAACATTGAGTTGATTTTCCAATGAATATCTGCCTGTTTTAAATAAAATGTGTAGTTATTCCCTTCGGTAAAAGTTATTGTGGCTGTATCAAATTTTTGTTTGATGTCGCGTGTCGTCTTATTCACATCAAGCATTATTGTGGCATCAACATTTTCGGCAAATTGATTTTGATATCCAATGATACCTGTTTTTACTTCAAATGCCGTTTTTGGTGCAGTGTAATTGGTTAAAATATTACTGTAGAATCCTCCATAAATGGCACCAAAAACTTTCCCTGTTTTTTCTTTCTTTGCAGAATCTGCAATGACTCCCATACTGCTTGCATGAACGCAAAGCAAATTCAACTTTAGCATTAGAAATACACAAATAATCCATTGAAATGTTCTCATTGATATTTTATTAATAAAGATAAAGCTATTTCTTCCCACTTTGATTTGCAACTGCTAAGATGACACCAAGAGCAATACCTAATAGTGCCGCAAAAAGTATGCGATATTCAGAGGGGAGCATAAATGTTATTGTGTGCATTGGAATCCAAAAAAATGGAATGGTTCTCTTGAAAACAAAGTTCCATTGTACTTCCCAATTTAGGTTTTTAAAAATTTCATGAAAATGAATAGGCGTGAAAAATCCGGCTAAAGTGCCACCATTCTTTATGATATGTGTGTCGGTGATTTTGTGAAAAGTCATCATTACCGGAGCAAAAATCAGATTTAAAGCTGCACTGATAGAAAATGCCAACAATAGCTTAGAACCAAAACTCATTGTTGCAACTTTCTGTTTATCCATGAAGTCCATTGCCCATGGTAAATCAAGAATTTTTGTAAAAAAGACAGGAACTCCTGATGAGAAAATCACAAAGGCCATTTGAATCGCTATACCCAAAAATCCCCACACAATTGCTCTTGGAATAATACCAAATCCTTTTTGATTATATACACCGGCTTTTATTCGTAAGCCAATGCACTCGCCTGAAGTAGCAAGAACAGCGAATTTAATAAAACTGGTGATGAGTGGATGTTCTTTATTGAATGTGTCATAAAAATTAAATACATCTTGAAATAAGAAGAAAGGAACAAATAGGGAAATTAAGCTAATAAAGAAGATTACATCACGAATTTTCATATCCAATAATTATTAAATCGAACAAAGGAATTTATAAAAAATGCGAAAATAAACATTTCATCCATAAATCAGTGTATTTTTTGAGGGTAGAATAGTTTGTATTGCTCTATAGACTTGAGAAAGGTATATGAATAGCAAAAGTGGTATTATAACAGGCTAATCCAATTTGAGATGATGGCATCACCATGTTCAGTTAAAATTGATTCAGGATGAAACTGCACGCCTTTTACATTATATGTAGCATGTGAAATAGCCATGATATTATTATTTACATCTTCACATGTTATATTCAAACATTTAGGTAAATTATTTCTTGATACAACCCAGGAATGATAGCGACCGGCATTAAAATGTAAAGGAATATTTTTAAATAATATTTCTGAACCATCTGTAATGTTAACCGGAGTAGCAATGCCGTGATAGACTTTTTCAAGATTTGTGAGTGATGCCCCAAAAACCTCTGCGATTGCCTGCATACCGAGACAGATTCCTAATATTTTTTTAGTTGGAGCATAACACCTGATTACTTCTTCAAGAATGCCTGCATTTGCCGGAATACCTGACCCGGGAGATAAAATTATCTGATTATATTTACCAACTTCTTCAATGGTTATTTTATCGTTTCTGGCAACAACAACCTGCCCTGTTGTATATTTCTGTACCGAGTGTAAAAGATTATAGGTAAATGAATCGTAATTATCTAAAATAAGAATACTGTCCATGTAAGAAAAAGACTAATTCTCACGTAAAACATATTCATCAAATTCTATTTCAAATTGCAGTTTATGCTTACTTTCTTCAGATGCTAATGATAGAAAAAGATTTTTTAAATCATTAGAATCAGTGCGATTAGCCAATGCAGTGTAAAGTTTAAATGCTGCTTTTTCTTTACTCATAGCCAAAATCAGTGCATCCTGATAACTAATATCTGATGAAGCTTTTGTAGTTACCAAATAATCTGCAATTTTTAGATCTGTTACTTTTTCTGTTGACACAGTAATTATCCCACTTTCTTTAATATTAATAAGTTTAGCTTTATGTGAAATTTCTTCTCCGGCATATTCCGTAAAGATTTTTTTCATCTCATCGGATTTTGCCATTTCTGCAAGTTTTGTATAAAACTCAACCGCTTCCTGTTCGTTGTCTATTGCAAAATCAAGTATGTCTTGAAAAGTATTAAATTCCTTCATTTTTTCATTTTTTTAAGTGGATAGAAAATTACAAAAAAATATTTTTACAAATCGAATAAGGGTGTTTTGTATGTTATGTGTATGCTTGGTGTTATTTCAAAATTGTAAATGTTGTTGATATATTAAATACTGATCATTAATTGTAAACATGTGTTTCAACGGCATTTTCCATTTTTTTTTGTAAAAATATAAAAAATTTATATAATTTTGGCACAAATTTAGTCTTACAGAAATTTAATATGTAATTTATTGTTTAATTTAAAATTTAGTTTTATGAGAAAAATGAAAGTAGTTATTATGTTGTTGGCAATTGCCACAGTTGTCCCTTTTTTCAGTGGTTGTAAAAAAGGCGAAAAAGATCCATTTCTTTCTTTACGTTCAAGAGATGGCAGATTAATGCAAAAATGGGCTTTGAAAACAGTTGAAGGCACATCAGTTACATCAACAACTTCAACAAGCACTTCAGGATCTACAACAACTTCTTCTGCAGATAAGAGAACATGGACCTATAAATTTGATGGTTCTACTTATACTGAAAGTTGGGTAAGGAGTCAAACATCAGGTAGCACAACAACAACAACTGGTGACACATCAGTTTATTCAAGTGCTTCACATGAAATCGAATTTCAGGAACATGGAGCAATTGCATTTACTGAAAAAGGAATTCTAAATGACAAATCTGGTACAAGTACATCTATTACTACGTGGAAAGTAGATGGAACAAATACAGGTGTTGGAAATTGGATGTGGACAGAATCAAACAAACATAAAGATCAATTGGTTGTTACAATCCCTAATGGTTCTTTCTTCAAATCAGGTGACTATTATGTTTACAGACTTTCTCATAAAGAACTTACCCTTAAAAGGATAAATTCAAGCACTGGTAGTTCAACTTCAACAAACACATGGACTTCAGGAAGCACATCATCAACAAGTACCGGAACTGATTCAGATTCTCCTTCAAATGATATTACATACACATTTGAAATGAAAAAATAAGCTTTCAAAGCTTTACGTAAAAAGGCTATCCTTTCGGATAGCCTTTTTTGTTTTTGTAAAAAAATACAATTTCTTCAAATGAACATACCCATTAGTTATGCACAAGCAAATCCCATAATGACCAAAATATATAAAAATTTGATTTTTCGTCAATAATAATTAACTTTGTCGAAAAAAAATTATGATACAGCGAGAAATCTATTTAAACAAATTAAGGCAACTCAAAAACCAAAACTTAATAAAAGTCATTACTGGAATAAGAAGGAGTGGAAAATCAACACTTTTAGAAGCCTTTAAAGCTGAATTATTATCTGATGGCATTTCTTCAAGAAATATAATTTTTCTAAATTTTGAGGAGCGAGAAAACATAAATTTTACTAGCTGGACTGCATTATATGATGAAATCATAAAAAAAGTAAAAACCAGCAAAAAATATTATATCTTTATAGATGAAGTACAACTGATTAATGATTTTGAAAAACTCATTAATAGTTTATTTAGGAAAAAGAATATTGATTTGTACATAACCGGTTCTAATGCATTTTTATTATCAAGCGAGTTAGCTACACTTTTGACAGGTAGATATATTGCAATTAATATTCAACCATATTCATTTAAAGAATATGTTTTAGCTAATAAAAAAGAAAAAAACACAGATCGCCTTTTTCGCAAATATATCAATGAGAGTAGTTTTCCTGAAGCTGTAACTCTTTCTCAAAAAAATGAAGAACTTGTTAAGGATTATCTTCAATCCATTTATGACACAGTTGTTATTAAAGACATTGCTCAACGATATAAATTGAGAAATATTTCCAATCTTCATCGTATTATTAGCTTTTTATTTGATTCTGTAGGGTCTTATGTTTCTCCAACTAATATTGCAGCAGAACTTAATAAGAAATCACAAAAGAAACTATCACATAACACGATAATTAAATATTTAGATTATTTTACCCAATCATATATTCTGTATGCAGCTCCACGCTATGACATAAAGGGCAGAGAATTACTATCAACAAATGAAAAATATTATGTTGTAGATTTAGGTTTAAGAAATATTAATACAACAAATAAATACGATACAGATTTAGGGCATAAGCTTGAAAACGTTATCTATTTTGAATTATATAGACGTGGAGGTAAGGTTTATGTCGGGAAACACAATGATAAAGAGATTGACTTTGTAGTCCAAAAGACAAATAATGAACGTGAATATTATCAGGTTGCCTTTACTGTTAATGACGAAAATACATTCAAAAGAGAGATTTCGGCATTTAAAAATATAAAAGACAATTATCCAAAATATCTCTTAACAATGGATTTTGATAATACAAATATTGATGGCATTCAAAAATTAAATGTTGTTGATTGGTTATTAAAGTAAATACAAATTAATAATAATAATGTTATTGAAAATTGCCAGTGCATAACATTGCGTGTAGCACAATTCTTTTGATATTTTAATAATTACTGAAAAATATTAGATATAACTTGTAGATAAACAGCCATATATATAAAGTATCAATATAATAGGCAAAAAAAATTATGTAATACAAATCTGTTTAATGAATGACAATAGTTTTATTGGATTAATAATAGAAAAAGTTTGCTTTTTTATGCTGAAATTCTATTAAATTTGTATTCTATTTAGTGTCAGCAAGAAAACGCCAATAATTTCGTTACTCTCGTTTTGAAAACAGTCATTTACAAAAGCCTCATTCTTGACATTTTCTTATCTGACACTGAGTTTTCTTACAAGAACTAGTTATATCTTGCGTTTTGTACCACTGGTTTTACCAGTGGTTATTCAAATTAAATCCCTTCGGGATTAATATAAAAATGAAGTGAGAAATGTTAGTAATAACATAATAGATGAAATACTATAATTGGAATACTGATAAAAATGAAGAGTTAAA
Organism: Bacteroidales bacterium; assembly: GCA_036171035.1. GTDB lineage: Bacteria > Bacteroidota > Bacteroidia > Bacteroidales > GWF2-35-48 > GWF2-35-48. Next base: position 771 of record JAVHQG010000317.1, on the reverse strand, counting down.
GAAAACCCGAAATATTTCTTTTGAAGAAATTGTTTTAGCAATTTGTAATGATTCAATTATTGATGTTTATGAACATCCGAATCAGAGCAAATATCCAGGACAAAAGATTTATGCAGTTAGTTATAATGAGTATATTTATCTTATTCCATTTATTGAAACAGAAACGGAATTTTTTTTAAAAACTATTATACCAAGTAGAAAAGCAACAAAAAAATATTTAAAGGAGGATTAATTATGAAAAAGAAATATTCTGAAGAAGAAAATGAAATATTATCAGCGTTTGAAACAGGGTTGCTTAAGAAAAGTAAAGATGCGAAGGACGAAATTCTTATTGGGAAAAAGTCAGCTCTGAATACTTTTGCTAGAACAAAACAAATAAGTATTAAATTAACTGAAAAGGAAATTGTAAAATTAAAAGTTAAGGCTATAGAAGTGGGACTTTCTTATCAATCTCTAATAAGTGTTTTAATTCATAATTATACTGATAATAGGATTCAGATTACCCTGTAAAATATTCAATACTGATAATTTAATCTCCAATTATGTAGTTGAGTTTTTAAGACTACATATTGCTACTTTTTATAAAATTCAAATAGTCGATTACAAAGCGCCAGTTGGCAACATCGTGCAAGCTTCATTTTCCGCTTATTTAAACGCTAAGGCTTCGCCTATGCGCATAGGTCTAATGTACTCCAAACGTAAGCCTGCACGAGGACCGTCCGTTACCGCCAAGCTAAAAAATAACATCTGACAACCAGATAATTAAAATAA
>JAVHQG010000316.1:0-9939 GCA_036171035.1 Bacteroidales bacterium | reverse complement strand
TAAATAGTTATGAGGCATAATCCGCTTTTCTTCCACGAACTTGGTAGTAGAACCATTGCTGTCAAAAATAATTTCAAATGGAATCAATAAAAATTCGACAATTCGGTAAACAAGAAATAATCATATTAAGAGAAGAAATCCAGACAGCACTTAATAATGTGAAATTAAAATATGGAATTTCAGAGTTAAAACTTGGATCCATTAACTTCAATACTTCGGAATTTACCTCAAAAATTTCCGGTAAAATTGAAGACATTAATACTGCAAATTATAAAAATGAAGAAGCTAAATTTTTTGCTCTTAGAAATGGGTTACCTTTAGATTTTATGAATAGTAATTTTATTTTAGATGGTTCTGTTTTTACTATTACTGAACTCGTAACATCTCGTCACAAATATCCAATTACAGCACATTCAAATGAAAGTGGGAAAACATTCAAATTTACTGCATCTCGCATTAAAGAGTTGCTCGATAAATTCAAAGTGATCGATATTTCATATCAGGATGTTGATTTTAAAATATTACCGAAATAAGAACAATTTACTTCAGAAATATATCATTATAAATGCTAAACAGCACTAAAATACTCGATGAAATCATTAAAAAATATGGATCGGGAAAGGATCAGGTCATTCCCATTTTGCAAGCGATTCAAAAACAATACAATTATCTGCCCGAAGATATTTTGCAAACAGTTTGCGACCGCACAGAAATAACATATTCTCAAATTGCCGGTGTTGCATCATTTTATTCGCAGTTTCGTTTAAAACCGGCAGGAAAACATCTGATTAAAGTTTGTATTGGAACAGCTTGTCATGTAAAGGGTGCGTTACATGTGTTTGATGCATTTGCGAGAAGTCTTAAATTAGACGGAGATCAGGATACTGACATAAAGGGTATTTTCACATTGCAAAAAGTAGCATGTCTTGGCTGTTGTACATTAGCTCCCGCAGTGCAGATTGATGATGTAACTTATGGAAAAGTCGGACAAAGCGATATTCCTGAAATACTAGATAATTTTTTATCAAAACAAAATTCTCAAGAAAATAAAAATCCAATACTTAAAACAAACAAATCATTTCATGGAGAAATACGCTTAGGTCTTGGTTCTTGTTGCATTGCAAGTGGGAGCAATGAGGTCAGGAAAGCTGTAATCCATGAACTTCAAAATACTGGAATCAATCCATTAATTAAGCAAGTTGGTTGTGTAGGCATGTGTCATCAAGTACCTTTATTGGAAATTATTCCGGAAGGAAAACCAACTGTAACATATGCTAAAGTTAAGCCAGAAGATGTTAAAGGAATTTTGCTAAATCATTTTCATCAACCAGGTCTTTTTAATCGTTTAAAAAACAAACTGGAACAGCATTTTGAAAATATTTATCTTAATAATTTTGATACTTCTACCGACAAGTGTTTTCTTAATATGAAGGAAAAACCGGTGGCTGATTTTTTCAATAAGCAGATTCACATAGCGACCTCACTGAAAGGAGTTTTAAACCCATTGGATATTAATGACTATATCAAAAAAAACGGTTTTAAATCTCTTGAAAAATGTTTAAAAAAAATGTCGCAAAAAGAAATTATTGACACAATAAAAGAGAGTGGACTTCGTGGTCGCGGAGGTGCCGGGTTTCCGACAGGGGTGAAATTGGAAATATTTTTAAATCAAAATACACAGAAAAAATATATTATTTGTAATGGCGATGAAGGTGATCCCGGTGCATTTATGGACAGAATGCTACTGGAATCTTTTCCTTTCAGAGTTATTGAAGGAATGATTATTGCTGCATTTGCTACTGGTGCAACAAATGGTTTTTTTTATATACGTGCAGAATATCAATTAGCAGTAATTCGGATCAAAGAAGCAATACAAATTTGCATACAAAATAATTATCTTGGCAACAGTATTTGTGCATCAGATTTTTCATTTGAAATTCAGGTTTTTGAAGGTGCAGGGGCATTTGTATGTGGCGAGGAAACCGCCATGATTGCTTCCATGGAAGGGCATAGAGGAATGCCAACTGTTCGCCCACCTTATCCAGTTATATCTGGGCTTAACGATGCGCCAACGCTAGTAAATAATGTTGAAACATTTTCAAATATTTCATTTATTATTTTCAACGGAGCAAGTGAATTTAATAAAACAGGAACAAAATCCAGCAAAGGGACAAAAGTATTCGCACTTGCCGGAAAAATTGCCCGTGGTGGATTAATAGAGGTTCCCATGGGAATAACGATTAAAGAAATTGTTGAAGAAATAGGTGGTGGAATACAGGGCAATAAAAAATTTAAAGCCGTACAAATAGGAGGTCCATCTGGTGGTTGTATTCCTGCCTCCATGGCTAATACTCCAATTGATTATCAGTATCTAAATGAGATTGGAGCGATGATGGGATCAGGCGGACTAGTGGTTTTAGATGAAACAGATTGTGTAGTTGATATTGCAAAATATTTTCTCACTTTTACACAAAATCAGTCGTGTGGAAAATGTGTTTTTTGCAGAGTGGGAACAAAACATTTGTTGCAAATTTTAGAAAATATTTCTGTAGGCAAAGCAAAAATGGAAGACCTGAAAAAACTAGAAGACTTATCACTACAGGTTATAAAAGGTAGTTTATGCGGACTTGGTAAAAGTGCTCCAAATCCAATTCTTACTACATTAAAATATTTTAGGGAAGAATATATCTCACACATAAACGGAGTTTGTCCTGCAAAAAAATGTAAGGAACTAATTACTTATTCCATCAATGAAAAATGTATTGGATGCACAAAATGTGTTCAGGAATGTCCTACAGGTGCAATTGAAAATAGACCATATGAAATCCATCATATCGATACTGAAAAATGCATTAAATGCAATATCTGCAAACAGGTTTGCCCGACTGATGCTGTAAATGTAACAACTAATTATATACTAAAAAACCACCCCATTTCAACATGCGACAAAAGAGATTAAAATATTTTATATTACCCTGCATTTTTAATATTTTTTATTAAATTTGCAGGATAAATATACATACAAATGTATCAAAGAATTGCTATTCAAAAAGTAAAACAACTCATTAAGCATTTTCCTGTTGTAGCAATATTAGGTCCGCGACAGGTTGGAAAAACAACGCTTGCAAAAGAATTTATTAAACTTCTTAAAAAAGATGTTATATATTTAGATCTTGAAATGCCGGGAGATTATAATTTGCTATTAAATCCTGAATTATTTTTTAAAGCAAATCAAAATAAATGTATAATTATAGATGAAGTACAAAGAATGCCTGAACTTTTTTCTGTACTTCGAGCTGTTATTGATATTCATAGAGTTGCTGGTCGTTTTATTTTACTTGGTTCAGCAAACCCTATTTTATTGCAAAAAAGTTCAGAAACTCTTGCCGGCAGAATTGCTTTTTATGAATTAACAGGCTTAAATAGCAAAGAGATTTATAAAAAAATTTCCCAGAATAAGCATTGGGTTTATGGTGGGTTTCCTCATTCTTTAAAATTTAAAAATGAAGAGATCAGAAAGGATTGGTTTCGCTCATTTATTTTAACCTATATCGAGAGAGAATTTGTAAATCTTGGACTTAAAACGACATCAGTTAATTTAAATCGTTTTTTTTATATGCTTGCTCATAACCAAGGAACATTAGTAAATGTTTCTTCTTATGCTAAAAGTTTAGGATTGCAATTTCCGGTTGTTGCTAATTATTTTGATTATTTTGAAAATGCTTTTCTGATTAGAAAATTACCTCCGTTTTATATAAATATCAAAAAAAGACTTGTAAAATCACCAAAAGTTTACATCAGAGATACCGGAATACTGCATTATTTATTAAACATTTCCTCTTTTAATCAACTTCTAGCACACCCTATTGCCGGTGCATCATGGGAGGGGTTTGTGATTGAGCAAATAGCATCATGTTTAGAAAACAAGTTTAATTTAAGTTTTTATAGAACTCAAGATGGAACCGAAACTGATTTAATTATTGAAAAAAATGGTAAAGCTGAAGTCTGCATTGAAATTAAATTAACATCGGAACCACAAAAAACAAAAAGCATGACATTATCACATATAGATTTAAATACATCAAAAAATTTCGTCATAATTCCCGAATGCAAGATTTCCTATCAGTTATTCGACAGCACTACGGTATGTAGTCTTTTTGATTTTATTAGTATTTACTTGCCAAAAATTTAATTAATGTTTAACATTTTTATAAATAATATTAATGTTCAAGTTCAAGAAAATGCAACGATTCTTGATGCTGCATCGCAGATTGGTATTCACATCCCTACAATGTGTTTTGCTAAAGAATTAAAACCTTCTGCATCATGTATGATATGTATGGTGAAAGATAAAACTACAGGAAAATTTCTTGCATCATGTTCGGCTCTTGTTCAGGAAGGTATGCAAATTGAGACCGATTCTGACGAGATAAAAATCTTAAGAAAAAACGCACTGGAACTTTTATTAAGCGACCATAGGGGTGATTGTGAAGCACCCTGTCAACGTGCGTGTCCATCGCATATAGATATTCCAAAAATGAATCGTCAAGTTGCATCTGACAATTTTAATTTTGCCAATCCAGTTACAGAAAAATCATGTGAAAATTGTGATGCTCCATGCGAAAAAGTTTGTCGCAGAAAAAGCATCGATTCACCTGTTGCAATTATGCAAATTAGAAATTATACAAATCAGAATAACTTTAAAATATCAGATAAAAATAAAACTAAATCAGTAAAAAAATTCAATTCCACCTATGGTAAAATTCGTGAAAACGATAAATCGGAATTTTTAAAAGAAGCAGAAAACAAAAGGTCAAGAATTGAACCAAAAAATATTCTGTCAGGTTACATTAAAGATGAAGCAATTGCAGAAGCAAAGCGTTGCATGCACTGTGATTGCAGAAAATCAAATAGTTGTACGCTTCGCAATTTATCACACGAATATGATGCAAAACAACAGTCATATCAACTTGACGAAAAGAAAATTATTGAGAAAATATTCTATCAAAATTCTGTTATTTACGAACCTGAAAAATGTATTAAATGCGGAATTTGTATTCAAATAACAGAAAAAACAGAAGATGTTGCTTTTGCATTTATAGGCAGGGGCTTTAATGTTAAAGTAAGTGTCCCTTTTAACGATAAAATTAACAAAGCCTTATCAAAATCAGCCACAGAATGTGTGAAATTTTGTCCCACCGGATCACTTGCATTTAAATAATTTTCAAATTATGACATTGCTAAATTTTCAATTTTTTATTCTGTTTATTTTGGGAGTAAATTTTACTTCGGCTCAAACCTCTACATGCTGGCCCATATTCAGAGGAGACAATGCACTAACCGGAAACACATCGTGTAAACTTCCAGATAAATTAAATGTGTTATGGTCATTTAAAACAGGTGCAGAAATTAAATCCTCTGCCGTTATTTGCGACAATACTGTTTACATTGGCTCAACCGATGGATATATATATGCAATCAGCAAAACAGGAACACTTAAATGGAAATTTAACGCAAAAATTGCAATAGAAGCACCTTTGATTTATTTAAACCATATGGTGATTGCCGGAACTCTTGATGGCAGTGTATTTGCAATAAATAATATTTCTGGTAAACAAGTCTGGCAATATAAAACAGACGGGCAAATTAATGGTTCAGTCAACTGGATTGCGAATGGCAATAAGACTCAAATAATTGTCCCCAGTTACGACTACGCCTTACATTGTGTGGACGCAAATACAGGTAAATTTCAATGGAAATGTGAAACCGAAAATTATTTGAATGGTGCTCCGGCAACAAATAACAACCAGATTATTATTGGAGGCTGCGATGCAAAAACGCATATTATAAATGCAAAAACAGGTAAAGAAATTGCAGGAATAACATCAGACACATACATTGCTGTATCTTCTGCCATATCTGGAAATTTTGCCTATGCAGGCGATTATGATGGAAATTTCTTATGCATTAACATTGTAGGAAAAAAGATTGCATGGAAATACACAACTGTACAGGGACAGCCATTTTTATCATCTGCGGCTGTTTCTAAAGATAGAGTCGTGGTTGGCTCTTACGATAAAAAATTGTATTGTTTCGATAAAAAAAACGGTAAACTTTTATGGTCATTTACAACACTTGGGAAAATTGATAGTTCTCCGATTATTGCAAATGATAAAGTTCTTGTTTGCTCAAAAGATGGATGGATTAGAATCATTAATTTGAATACAGGAAAAGAAATTAATAAATATGAACTAGGTGTTGCCATTACTGGAACTCCTGCGGTGGTTGATAATCTGATTATTGTTGGTGGAAACGATGGAAAAATTTATGCCATTGGAAAAAAATAACGTATATGATAAATTTTCCTTTACAAAGTAAATTTTTGTACAAAACACATAATTTTCCTTTTCATAAGAAATTTTTAAAAAACATCATAATATATCCTTTACAACGGAAAATAATATTATTTTTGTATTAAAAATCCTTTACAATGGAATTATTTAAATCACTAGAACAATATAATTACTGGGGCAAAAAGCCAGTTGACGAAGGCTTTAGAAGAGAAGTGTACCTTAACAGATTACTAAAATACACAGGCAACAGGCTTATTAAAGTTCTCACGGGTCAGCGGCGATCCGGGAAAAGTTATGTACTCCGACAACTAATCGCAGTATTGATTGAAAGAAAAGTAAATCCAAAAAATATATTTTATCTGAATAAGGAAAATGTTGCCTTCGATGAAATTGAGGACTACAAGCAACTTAAAAAATTAATAGATATCTATGAAGTTAAATTAAAACCAAAAGGTAAAATCTATATTTTACTTGACGAAGTTCAGGAAATAGATAAGTGGGAAAAACTTGTTAATTCTTTATCGCAGGATCACAAAAAAAGTTATGAAGTTTTTATAACCGGATCGAATTCAAAAATGCTTTCAGGCGAATTAGCTACATTATTAAGTGGCAGGTACGTTGCTTTTAATGTATTCCCATTTTCATTTAATGAATTTTCTGATTATTTCAACTTGCCTCCAAATAAATCAAGTTATCTTACTTATATGCAAACAGGCGGTCTTCCTGAACTCACAAATCTTCATCACAAAGAAGCGAGGCAGCTATACATTGAATCTTTGCTGAATACAATTTTATATAAAGATATCGTTAAACGCTATGCCATTAAAGATGCTTACCTGCTTGAGCGTATCTTTAAATATGTGGCTATAAATACCGGTCAATTGATGTCGATAATAAACATCGTAAATTTTTTAAAAAGTCATAAAATAATTGTCAAATATGATACGGTTGCAGCATACCTTGGATATCTTGAAAATGCCTTTTTATTGCATAAAGCCGAAAGAATGGAAATAAAAACAAAAGAAATACTTGCCGGCACACGTAAATATTATTTAAATGATCCCGCATATAAAACATATCTCACAGCTTCATTTGATGTAGGATACGGACAGTTGCTTGAAAACACCTTATATCTACACTACAAATCAGAAGGAAACAATGTGTATGTTGGAGCAATGCGCAATGCTGAAATTGACTTTTGTATACAGAAAGGTGGCGACTACAAATATGTGCAGGTTGCATATTTATTATCAGATAAAAAAATAATGGAACGTGAGTTTGGAAATTTTAAAGGAATTAGAGATAATTATGAAAAAATATTAGTATCTCTCGATGAAACCAATCACGGAAATGTGAATGGAATTAAACATTACAGTGCATGGGAATTATGATATTTGTCTATTCATTAAATAAAAACTTTTCAATCTTTACGTCGAAGTTTATAGAAGCAGGAACGAGAAAAGATTATGAACTAAAAAAATGAAAGTTGCATACATAGTACCGGGAACAGGAGAATCATTTTATTGTGGAAATTGCATGCGCGACTCCTCATATATTAAAGCATTCAGAAAAACTGGTCACGATATAATAACCATTCCAATGTATTTGCCGCTTACGCTGGAAAAAGAAAATAACATTGAAACAGCACCTATTTTTTATGGTGCAGTAAATCTTTATCTGAAGCAATTAAGCCCGATTTTCAAAAAAATGCCTACGTGGTTTTCTAAACTATTAGATTCCCGACCCGTATTAAAATATGTAGCAAAAAAGGCTGGTTCAACAAGGGCAGTGGGTCTTGAAAAGATGACTATATCGATGTTAAATGGCGAACATGGGAATCAGGCAAATGACCTTGATGTATTAATTAATTGGCTTCGCAAAAATTTCAAACCAGATGTTATTCACCTTTCCAACGCACTATTGTTAGGCATGGCTCCTAAATTAAAAAGAGAATTAAATGCTGCTATAATTTGTTCCTTACAGGATGAAGATGAATGGCTCGATGAAATGCGTGAACCATGGCAAACAGAGGCCTGGAATAAAATTTTAGAAAATGCTGCATACACCGATGCATTTGTTTCTGTCAGCTACTATTTTAAAAATTTAATATTATCAAAAATAAAATTATCTGAAAATAAAATTCATGTAGTTTACAATAGTGTTGATCCACAATTTTATAATTTTTCTAACTCATCTAAAAAAGAACATGTAATAGGATATTTATCACGAATCAATGAAGCATACGGCTTAGAGATACTGATTGATGCACTAATAATATTAAAAAAAGAAAAGCAGTTTTCAAACCTTAAAATAAAAATATCAGGCGGTTTTACTGATGATGATAAAAAATATATAAATAAAATTAAATCCAAAATTACAAAAGAAAACCTGCAATCATATGTTTATTTTCACGACGATTTTAGCGAAGCAGGAAAAAAAGATTTTTTTAAATCCATCTCAATATTTTCTGTTCCTGCAAAGCGCAAAGAAGCATTCGGGATGCACTTATTGGAAGCACTTGCATCAGGCATTCCTGTGATACAGCCTGACCATGGAGCCTATTCTGAAATTATTAATACAACAAATGCCGGATTATTATTTGAACCCAATTCCCCACAAAAACTTGCAACATCATTACGTGAAATTATTACTAATGACGAATTATATGAAACACTGAAACAAAACTGTAAAAACGGAATTGAAACCCAATTTAACAGCAAAAAACAAGTTGCTGAATTATTAAAGATTTACGAAAATTCTATAATAAATAAAAGTCAATAAAATGTTTTTAGAACTAAAATTAATTTCAAAATCATACGACAAAAGAGATGTTTTGAAAAATATTTCTTTACAAGTAGCAGAGGGCGATTCAGTTGCAATAACAGGTGCTTCGGGTTCCGGTAAAACTACTTTACTAAATATTATCGGAGGTATGGATTTCGCTGAAACAGGGTCTGTAATATTTAATGGATCTGCGCTTGATAAACTATCAAGAAACGAAATGGCAGCATTCAGAAATACAAAAATTGGTTTTGTTTTTCAAATGCACTATTTACTTCCCCAATGCACACTGCTCGAAAACGTACTAATTCCAACAATTCCATTGCACAATAAATCATCAAAAAATGCTACTTTGCAAAGAGCCTTAAAATTAATTGAAAGGGTTGGTCTTACAAACCAAATTAACCAGTTACCTACCGAATTATCTGGTGGCGAATGCCAGCGTGCAGCACTTGTTCGTGCACTGATTAACAACCCAAAAATGATTTTGGCAGATGAACCCACAGGCTCTTTGGATTCAGATTCTGCTGAAGTATTAGGGCAATTATTACTTGATTTAAACAAAGAAAATAATACAACTCTTATTGTTGTTACGCATTCTCAAAATCTTGCTGAAAAAATGAATAAAAAATATTATTTGAAAAATGGTAATTTAATTAAATATTAAATAAATTGCTTATTCTAATTCAGCATTTTTTAAATTAAATGCTTATTTCAATTATACATTTTTATTAAATTTTGCTTATTCTAATTAACTAATATTATTTTTTTAATCAGAATCTAAAAATGCAATCTATCGCATAAA
>JAVHQG010000315.1:0-1944 GCA_036171035.1 Bacteroidales bacterium | reverse complement strand
CCTCATTCTTGACATTTTCTTATCTGACACTGAGTTTTCTTGCATACACTAAATATGATTTCAATCTTTGCCTTTCGTAATGATCAATCTTCTAGCAAATTAAATATTATTTTATACTATTTTATTCTAAGTTACATCGTTTCACTGTTTCTAAAAGGAATGCCCGTGTTCACAAATTTACTCATGGGATTTATTTTTCTACTTGCTATTGTTAACTTTTGGGGAAGAAATTATTTATCGGCTCTTCTCGCACATCGAGTAAATCTTGGGATCATTTTATTTTTTCTCATACTTATTTTGAGTACCCTATTCTCTGAAGATAAAAAAACCGGATTAGATGTCTTGCAAAGGCGCCTTTCACTACTAATATTACCTGTTGCATTTTGTTTTATTTCATTTGAAAGAAAAACATGGCATCAGATACTTCTTTTTTTTGCTTTTGCAACAACAATTGCTTCGTTAGCAGGCTTTCTCCACGGGTTTTATCTTAATGTAAAGCTTAATGATTCAGGATATTTATATAATGATAACATTTCTGCATTGCTTGAAAAACAGGCAGTTTATTTTTCGTTTTATGTAAACTGTGCAATACTGGTTTTTATCTATTTTTTATTTGAACAATACGAATTTATTAAGAAGCATAGGACATTGATTTTGTTTTCAATTATTTGGTTGCTATTTATTTGTTTTATGCTTGCATGTAAAACAGCTATGGTTAGTATCTTTATTTATTTATTGTGGATAGCAATTTATTCATTCATTAGGAAAAGAAAATTTTTTGAAATGATTCTTTTATCTATAACCATAATCGTTGGCGTTTTTTTAGTAATAAAAATTGCACCAAAAACGATGAATCGTTTTCAAGGACTCACACACACAGGGTTTCAGTTTGATAATCAAAATAGCGAGAATCATTTTAATGCTACGTACGATGAATCAAAATGGGGCAGTACCAATACACGCATTGCTATTTGGCAATGTGCTATTGAAGTATGGAAAGATAATTTAATATTTGGAACAAGCATTGGAGATAGAAACGCATCGTTGTATAACAAATACAAAGAAAAAAACTTTAGATATGCTTATGAAACCGAAAAAAATACACACAATCAATATTTAGATATTGCTGTAAGTATGGGCATTGTGGGCTTAGCAATTTTTTTATTTGTATTTTTAATCTATCCATTAATTATTTTTGTGAAACAAAAACAAAAATTGGCATTGAGTATTTTTATTTTTTTAGGTATTTGTTTTCTTACAGAGAACATGTTGGATCGCTATCAGGGAGAGATATTGATTGCGTTGATATTGCCACTTGCAGGAAAAGAAAAAATGTGATTTTGACTATGCTCAATCACCATTTATAACGTGATTTACTACTACAAAAATCTGAAACCACTAATAATTTTCTGCCAGATACATATTGATTGCAGTCTCTGGATCTCCCAGATATTCGAGAACTCCATTTTTCAAATATGCAACCCTTTGACAATATTTTTTAATTACATCCATGCTGTGACTTACCAATACAACAGTTTTACCATCAATCCAACTTTTTTCAAAAACTTTAATTGCTTTTTCTTGAAATTTTATGTCTCCAACAGTTAGGATTTCATCAAGGAACATGATTTCAGCTCCGGCATTTACGGCAATTGAAAAAGAAAGACGAGCAATCATACCGGAAGAGAAAAACTTAATTTTTGTATCAATAAAATCACGTAGTTCCGCAAAGTCAACTATACTGTCAAAAATGGTGTCAATGTTTTTAATTTTTAATCCTAGAACAGATCCTGAAACATAAATATTTTCTCGTGCTGTTAATTCGTGGCTCATGCCAACGCCAAGGTTCATGAGCATGGTTGATCCATTAATTTTCACATATCCTGTATCAACAGGGTAAACACCTGCAAGCACTCTGGTTAATGTAGATTTACCCGAACCATT
>JAVHQG010000314.1:0-10034 GCA_036171035.1 Bacteroidales bacterium | reverse complement strand
AATAATTTACGTGAAAACAAACCGATAATAAAAATCCCGGAGAATAGTAAAATAATCTAAATTTTCGTTACAGCATTTTTTTAATTATTGGAATTTTGAAAAGGGCATGGATGGAAACAACCGCAATTGCAGCACCAAGGCTATTAGCTATAAAATCGGGAATATTTCCTGAACGGTTCGTAAAGCAATTTTCTTGTAATATTTCAATAATTCCACCATAAGTAACTGCAAAGCAAAATGATAGAAGTTTTGCTTTTGCTTTTAACAAAATAAATTGTTTTTGTTTATTCCATGCAGCAATCAGTAAAATTGTTAAAATGAAATAGATAAATGAATGCACAATTTTATCTGCATTCCAAATTTTATAAGGGGGGATAACCTGACCGGGAATAGCACTAATGACAAAGATGAAAACTGCCCAAAACAGAGCTTTCCACGAAGATTTTAATAAATCCATAGGATCAATTTAAGAAGAGCATTAATTGTATCACCTGGACTTAAATATATAACAAAAACAGCTCCCGCAATGAACGGGAGTGTTTGTGCAATTTTAGTTAATTTTTTTAATGTACGATCCCGGCATATCCTTCAGCATCAAACAAATCATTGAGTTCTGCTGCATCCTTAACTTTTATTTTTATCATCCAGCCTTCTCCGTATGGATCTTTATTTACAACATCTGGTTTAGATTCGAGCAGTGGATTTTTTTCAAGCACTTCACCGCTTATTGGCATGAACATATCAGAAACAGTTTTTACTGCTTCAATTGTTCCAAAAGTGTCTCCTTTTTTTAGGGTTTCACTCATTGTCTCGATTTCTACGAAGACAATGTCTCCTAGTTCGCTCTGTGCAAATTCAGAAATGCCTACATATGCAAATTCGCCTTCCATGCGAATCCATTCATGATCCTTTGTGTACTTCAGATTTTTTGGGATGTTCATATTATTTATTATTTAAAATTTATTATTTAATTTCTTTGAATATTTAATGTTATTGAGATATTTTACGTTTGATTTTTATAAATTGAACTTTCAAATTTATATAATTAGTTTTATCTGGAGAAAGAAACAGTATGTTTTTTAACGTTATTTTAATTAACTAGCTGAAATCTGATGCTGATACCCACTTTTGTATTAGCCTGATCAAAGGCATTTGACACGATTTGTTTTGTAATTGTCTTGTCGAAAAACAACTTCAAAGTGAATCTGTCGCTTAGGGTGTAGTCTGCTGATGTTTTTATTGTAATCATTGTTTGACCCGCAGTGGGAGTTGTTGTGCCATCTTCAAGCTTTCTGATCAGTGTAAGCGTTTTTCTGATTGATAAATCTACACGCAGATTAATATCACTTTTATAGTTTTTTACTTTTCCTCCCCCTCCGATTTGTTTCAGTTGTATGGATACGTCTTTAATCCTATAGCCTGAACCAATAATATATTCGTTGTTTTTATATTCATTTAATTGATTATTCGAAAAACTCAATGCAAGTGTGCGACTTTTTTTCATCTCAAATTTTGTAATCAAGCTATTGATCCATGTAAGGTCAAGACCAATGAGCGGACTGAATTGCTCGCTAATTGAAACTGAATTGATCTCATATTTGGGCTGAAAATTATCCTGTAGTTCATATCGAACATAGCTGTATCCATCTGGCGTATTTTCTCCTCCAAAGTCGTAACGAGAACTGGTTGTATAGCCTCCAATCGTGAATGTTGAACGATAAGTATGTGAGACTGTTGCAGTCTTAACAAAACGTCTCACAAAGTTTATTTTATTTAATCCATTGTATGTGATAGACCAGTTTGGTCGCATACTTGCCCAGGTTGGGAATGCTTTTTCAAATGATGTTTCTTTCAGAGAGATACTTGCCGGACCTTTTCCGGTATAGGCTGCAAGAAATGCAGGTATTAAAACTGTTTGAAGATTTCTGGAATAACCGACATAGCCTGAATCAGCCACAAATACTCCTGGTGTATACCCCTCATGTTCAGGTCTTTGTAGTGATAGTCGTTTTGAAATTTCAAATCTATATTCTCTAAATTTATCGAATGCTTTTGATGAGTAATCTCCTTTTTTAATTCTTTCAAAAGCTGTTCCTGCTGTAATTACAGACATACTAAATGTGCCGGTAATTTGTTTGGTAACATCCTGATAAAATGATCCGTTAACAGGCACTTTGCTCGTTGAAAACCATTTTGAAATATTTTCTCCATAATTTCTGTTTGCGTTAAGATCTATACGCATATTTGTTATAGGTTCTAATTGTGTGCGCACGTTTAATGTTGTTGTGTGCGTCATTGTGAAAGGAGCGTTTAGGATTGGGTTAATTGATAACATATGTTGGTTTCCTGCTTTGCGTGCCAAAGAGGAATCCTGCCACCCAATAATAAATGGCAATCCCGGACTCTGAATAGTTGGAAAACGACTACCAAATATTGCTTCATCAGGTGAATAATTTTCTGAACCAAACATTTTTGTATTAGGCAAATAACCAGGCAGAATGGATCCATTATTTTCAGAATATTGCACTTGTATGTTTTTTACACTCATCATGAATCGTGTTGTATATTCTGCAATAGTCCGTATCAGGCTTTGTTCTAGTTCTCTGTTACCGGTGATTTTTACCTTAACTTTTTTATAATCTTTTTTGGTTTTAAATGTAACTCTATTGGCATTCAGTATTTTTACCTCTCCTTTAATTTCTACACCAGAGGAATCAAATACTTTAACAACCACATCTTCTGTCCGCAGTTCATGTTTAATTGTCTTTGCTGCATCAGCTTTTAAATATGCCAGATCGACATCAAGACTAACCTTTTCTGTTTTCTTTGGATCGGGCTTTTTACCTGCTTTGCTGAATTTCTGATTTACATCTTTTAAAAATTTAACTTTATTATAAAGAGTAAGCATCGTTAGTGAAACATTGCCCTGCATGGTGTTGCTGTTATTAATAGTATTTCCCAGTGGGTTGGTTTTAAATGTATCGGGAAGGATGGGACCAGCCTGCCAGTTGAAGTTCCCACTGTATCGGACATTAGCTGTAATCCAATTGAAGAGTGGGATTTTATTAATAGGGATATCATAGCTTAAATTAGCAATATGATGATATTGAGTGGTACGACCATAATCATAAATGTTATCCAGAACTTTTGTTCGATATATATCCATACTATCGGTATTGTTTCTCCAAATTTTTCCATCAGGTTCGTCGATGCGAGCGGTATTTGTTGCCGAAAAATCGAATTTAAGTGCTTGTGTTATATCATATTTCAAATCGTATTGCCTAATCCATCCGAAATTTTTAACAAATGTTGACGGAATATCATATTGGGTATTACTTAATGAATTTAACTGCAAATTGCTCACATTTCTTAATTTTTGCTCATCATACTGTTTGTCCATGTTAGTTCTGAAAGCCAATTGCGATGGAGTTAAATTCAAGTTCATGTCTTTGATGATTTTCCATGAAGGAGACTTCATGAATGCCACATTTTTAAACGGAGCTAGTGTTACCGGGGTTGTATTATAGTTGAAAGCAATTCCACCACTATGTGTGCGTTGACTATACATTTGAGTGGTGATGTTATGTGCTTCAGTTTCTGTGAATGCATAACTGGCAGACCAATTTGAAACATCGTAAATATGTGATTTTCCTTGTGATTTATTAACTTTTACATTTGTGAAATTTAAACTTTTACGCCTTGAATAATCCTGTCCAATTTGTTTCATTGTATCTCTGTATCCTTTACTAAAGCTAGTATTATTAAGTGTTTCAGAAAATTTCACATCTGGTTCAAGTGGATTATATTCGGGGTTTTTAAATGTTTCGGTGTACCCAAAA
Source organism: Bacteroidales bacterium (assembly GCA_036171035.1). GTDB lineage: Bacteria > Bacteroidota > Bacteroidia > Bacteroidales > GWF2-35-48 > GWF2-35-48. The sequence goes on along the minus strand of JAVHQG010000314.1, from coordinate 6,195 downwards.
TACATTGGCAAGTTAATCCCTGCTTTTTCAGGAAAAAATTTCCCGAGTTGAAAATTTGACGAAAGATCATACTGATAAATATTGTCTTTATAGCGGTCTCCAACTTTTTTTTCTATGCTCCCAAACCCAGGTTTAATGGTCATTCCAGAAAGTGAGACATTACCAAAATCAGCAAGTTTTGTTTGCATCCTGGCTGTAGCAGCCCAGCCTCCTTTTTCATCGAAATCGGTTAATCGAAGCTCATCAAACCAAATCTCACCTGATTTTTGTTGCCCATCATCAGTAGAAGCAGTACTTGCTTTTTTAGGATTTCTTACACCAATCATAATAGTTCGTAAATTGCTTAAATTAGGATATCCAACTACACTCACAGTGTTTTTCCCATCCTTAATTTGAAATAATGTGTTGGTTGTTACTGAAGAGCCTATAACACGCATCTGGTTGTTTCTGTCTTGTTTTGCTTGCTGAAAAATTTCCAGAGGGATATCAAATCTGTTTTCGCTAGGCCAAACAATTAATTTGTCTTCTTCTTTGCCATTATCATAATTCCCTGAAGGAGTGATTTTTACAGGAATTTCATATTCGTAAAAATTATCTTTATAGTCTGTCCCCAGTCGGATAAATACTGTGAGTTCTTCATTTTGCAAAGGCATTGCATTAAAAGATTCTGCATGGACATCCATTTTCAAACGCAGATATTTTCTGATATCCATGTTCACACTTTTGTAGGCAGCTCTTGCATCTCCATCCTGTAAGTCGGCCACACGCAACACGATAGATTGCTCGTTCATTTCTCTAAGCTGCGGATTTGATGGGTCAATAACACGTGAAATCCCGGAAGGTAAAATATAGTTTATTGGAGTACGACGACCGTTTTCTTCAATGTTCACAGCTGAAACCTCAAACTGTGTCTGTGGAAGCTCTTCAGGTACATATTCGCCAGGCGACATAAACGAATATTGATATTTTCTCCATTCACTTCTTACCAGATCAATCTTTGCAAATCTTAATATTACAGATTTACTAAATCCTCTCATAAACATACGCACAAAACGGATTGATTTAAAATCAGGAATATCTCCTACACGTTTTTCCCAATCTGAGATTGGAACTTTAAATTGATACCATGTAACTTTCGACATTACATCATTTGCAAGTTTTGCTGTATATTCGATTTTATCAGTAACATAATTGCTCCCTACAGTTAAGTTTTGCGGTTTAATTTTCACGTGATATTGAAAATAGCTTTCGTTCTCACTTAACGTATTATCTCTATTAATGTCTTCTGCATCAGGCATCACCGATGCAGAGGTAGGATAGGTTTCAGGCGACATGTTAGAGGTCGGGGAATTGCCTTCCATGCCATTATATTTTTTATATCGGTCGAGAATACCCATATTCTGATCATCGTAGTCGCCTCCTCTAAAATAGTGATAATCGTCTGATGATGGATCGTTTAGTGCTTGCGTGTAGGCTATTGAATTAACGCCATATTTTGCAGCAATTTCATTTAAGTAACTATTGAAAAACTCTTTTTCTCGCTCGTCACCCAAACCGTCTAATCCAACATCCTGAAATTTTCTTGAACTGGAACTGTTGTCAAAAGCATTCACAACAGATTGTGTGGTAGGTACACGCCCCCAAACTGTATATGCTACATTTGTATCAATATTTGAAGTAGGCAATCCATTTTCAAATTGTTTTCGTGAGTCTCTCATCACATCTTCCGATATGTTTCCAAGATTAAAATACAGATCTCCACCCTGATTGGAGTTATCTTCTACAAAAGGATCCATTAACCAGAACTCAATATGTTCAATATTTGCTGTTTCAAAATCACTTTGATCAATTCTTCTCATAACGCCGCCCCACCGAGTCTGAGGCATCACCAGTGACCCTAAAGAATCAATTCCTTTTGAAACTCCGGATAGTCCCAAAATATCATAATTATATGATCCTTTTTCTGTAGGATAATAAGCAAGATTCAATACCGACATGTTTGTAGGCATACCATTTTGAGGCTCTTTATAAGGAAAAATTTCTTGTTCAAAAATTTCTCTTACAAAATGGCTCGACTGTGTGTTTTTATCTCCTTTGATGTTCCCCGGAGTTTGTGCATTATTTCGTAAAAACAAAGGATCAATAGAATACCAGCAAAGTCTGGCACGATTGAATCCAAATGAGCGAGCCGCTTTAATGGAATCAGTAGAACTAAAATTGTATCCTGCTTCCGGGAATAAATCTGGTTGTCCTTGAGGCGTGCTTGCTAGCGACCAGCCTGTAGCCGTTTTTATATCGGAAGTCGTTTTGCTGCCTTCAAAATCATCAATATACGAAACTCCTTTTTTATCAATTGCACGGGAATGACCGGGGACTAAATATGCAAATTCGCCACTTACAACAAGTGTAGATTTTTCTTTTGTATCAATAAACGGAATTTTATCAATCAATTTTGTAAGAAACGGAACTTCTGTTTTATAAGTGCCATCAACGCCCCAGATAGTATTTGAAATAGGCTCATCGCCAATATTTACTTTTTGGGTAAGTGGACGTTCAGTAAGATTTAATATTGTCCCTCCAAAAGACAAATCTTTATTAATTTCATAATTAAATCGGGAACCAATAAGGGATTTGCTTTGAATATTAAAAAGAGAGTTGTTTTCTAAAGAAACCTGCACTGTAGAACCAGATTCCAGCAGACCTTGATTAATGATTTTAACCCTACCCAAAGTATAATTTACAGTATAGTCAACATTTTCTTGTAAAGGTCGTCCGTTGGCTGTTACCTTCACAGATCCCTGTGGTACATTGATAGCATTAAGTGAAATATCGGAACTGACAGATGATTTATAGCTACCTTTTAGTTTAAATTTATTTTTTTCTGCGATTTGACGCGCCATACTTTGTGTGGAATCATAAAGTTCCTGATAAACATATCTATTAGCTATTTCATTTTTTGACGGATCTCCACCTGTTATTTTTTTTCGCATATAGCTGCCAAATGGCTCTAATACAGGAAAAATCACACGTCCATTGGAAGAATTAATGGTGATTTTATCAATAAAATCGAATACACCATCAGGATGTGGATCGAGTTGGCTGTTAAGGTTATCAAGGTTTAACACTTCAATCAAAGGTTTTTTGTCAATATCTCCTTCAGCAATAAAATTGGTTGCTACGCCGGTTTTTGGATTATCATACAGCACATCAAGCCTGAATTCATCATTACTTACCTGAAAAGCACCAATAGAGTAAATATTTTTCATCATTAATCTCCAGTTTTTCAGGCGAGGGGTTAGTGACAAACCCTTGATAAGTTTTACAACAAGCCGATTAGGTGCACTAATGCCACCATTAGAAAATTCACCAACATGATAGGTTTTTCCTCCCGCCGTATATTCATATGCTACAGCTAGGACTTCATCGGCATTTAATGCTGAGTTTAATGAAATATATCCCAATTTTGGATTTAAAGAATATTCTGTTTCAGATAATTTCCTTGCAGATTCAATATTTTCAAAATCTGTCCCACCTATTAAATTTCTACCACTTAAATATGCAGACACAGATTGATTTATTGCCCTAATATTATTGTAATCAACAAGTAGCGGAATCCCATATTTCGATTGGCGTATATTATTAATACTATCGTGTGGATACACTAGTTCATTTGGAATTACCTGAACATATTGTGATTGCAGTATTTTCCCTTCACCAAGGTCCATCAAGGCAACAATATTTCGTGCATTTTCATAATTTCCTTGTTTATTGGTAACCCACACCTCAATTTTTGTGATATTTACATTCGATTGAATGACTGGTATTGATTTTAATGCACTATCATATCGTTGTTCAAAATAGTGTCCCAAAAAGAAATGTTTATTTGCCTCATAGTTATCGCAGGCAACTTCATAATTACTGGTTTGCGCACCACCTTTTACTTCAATGGTTGATGTCTGACCTTTTTGTTGTGAAAAAACGGTAGTAACATTCAGTCTTCCAAATTTCAGTTCGGTTTTAATACCAAATAGGCTTTGGCTTCCGGTAATAAGAGAACCGGTTAGCGGAAGAGATACGTTTCCTGCTTCAATTTTTTGAATGATTTCATCATCGTATCCTGTATATTCAATCTTTATAGAATTTTCAAAATCAAATGTGGCTTCCGTATTGTACACAACGCTTAATTTTAGTTTATCACCGATTTTCCCTTGTACATTCATCTGAATTTTTTCTTTGAAATCAAATGTAGTGGTTTTCCTCAATCTTTCCGGAAGAGTTGGGTTGTCGATTTTATCAGTATTAAGTCCAAAAATAATTTCAGCTGACCCTTGAGGTTTAATGTCGATGGTGTTCCCTCCAAAAATCCTGTCGAATGTTTCGCCGCCAACATGCAACTGAGGAATAATAGATGTACGTGAGCTAAAACTTTCGCTTTTTGCTTTTTGTTTCCAGTAATTTCGCATTCCCTCCTCAAAATTATAGTTTTTATAATCATCAAAAGACATTGTTTGAGGCGTTCTGTAGTTCGTGTTTCCTATTTTTTCAGACAGTTTATAATCGTTTGTTGCCGGATCGTATTCTGTTTCCGTTTTTATATTTGAAGGATCTTTGCCAAAGAGGGAGGGTCTGCCGGAATTAGAAAACGGATATCCATCGTTATCTTTGAATGGATAGGGTAACGGACCTTTTGAAAGCGTGTCTCCTGCCGACCTTGTAGCCACATTGGTATCGGGAGGGTTAAACGAGAAGGGGTGGGGAAATAAATTTACATATGCGCCGGAAGGGAGTATAAATGCGATGATAGAAGCAAATATAACAATGGTTATAGAAATATATTTTATGATGATCTTCAAAACCTCAAATCCTCAGGAATATATAAATAATTATAACATTTTCAGTGCCATTTTAACAATATCTTCAACTGCAAGATGGCTGTTTTCGGCAAGTATTTTTGTAAGTACTTTTTCAATTGCATTTTTCTGAAATCCTAACATAACTAGTGCAGATAACGATTCTCTTTTCAGAGTATTGTTCTGAGGCATAAAAATTTCCTGCAAATCGCTATCTTTGTCGAGCTTATCTTTTAAATCTAAAATCACCCGTTGTGCTGTTTTTACGCCAATGCCTTTGATGCTTTTTAGTAAATTAACATCATTACTGATAATAGCCGATTGAATTTCATCAGGAGAAAGCGAAGAGAGCATCATTCTGGCTGTATTCGCACCTACACCACTTACTGAAATCAACAGCCTGAAAACATCGCGTTCTTTTTTATCGGAAAATCCAAAAAGCAAATGTGCGTCTTCTCGAACCACATGATGCAAAAAAAGTTTACAGTCTGAATCAATGCGCAGCCGGGTAAAAGTGAAAAGTGAAATATTTATATTATATCCCATTCCACTGCATTCTACAACTGCATATGTTGGCTTTAATTCCACCAATTTCCCCTGAATATATTCGTACATTTTACTGTTTCTTTATTTAATAATTGCATATTCCATTACGTGCACACAAAACAGACAAAATTAAAAAAAAAACAATAACTCCTCTCTTTCCTAATAAAAATGTACCAACAATGCGCTTTCAATATATTCATTCCAATATATAATCTATTTATTTTCAGATATTCTGCTTCACAATGAAGAAAAAACACAAAATTGTTTTGTGATAATATTAAAATTTATGTAGGTTTGCATTCACTAAATATCCGAATCTGATTAAACAAATAGAAACTACTATAGGTAAATGGAGTCCAGAAACCAATTAAACGGGGCACATTCTGAAAGGCCAAATGAGTAAGAATATTAAGACAGAAAGATAATAGCATTTAAAAACAATTTCAAATCACATTAAAAGCGGAATCTGAAAAGCTCTACGAGTAAGAATTACATTAAATAAAATATATATGAGAGGAAAATTTACGATTTTAGCGGTGCTATGTTTTGTTTTGTCGTTTTTGGGTACAACTGCTCAAAATAGTGCGGCAAAATACAGAAGAAGTTCACTTCATACGATTCTGATTGAATCATCAACATTTCCCAAAAAAGACACTGTCCTTAAGGCATATTTTAATGCGCCATTTCCTGATAAATATAATCAGCATGATATTGGTGTCAAATCATTTGACCCATTAAATTACAGGTTGACTGCTGAGGAAAAAACAGCAGCCGGAGTTAAAGAAAGTGGCAAATTTGG
>JAVHQG010000313.1:0-10111 GCA_036171035.1 Bacteroidales bacterium | reverse complement strand
TACTCCGCTAAGTTATATTTTTATCACTTGACCCCCAACTTTTCCGATTGACCCAGAAATTGTTATACATTTGGTATCGGAATAAAAAAAGCGATTCCTTTTACAGAACCGCTTTAGATGTTTTCACAACGGAATAATCCTTATTGTGATTTGCTTCAAAATGTAGGACAAATGTATAAAACAAAATCAATATGGCAAGAAAAATTTTAGGATTAGATTTAGGAACCAATTCGATCGGATGGGCTTTGATAGAACAAAATTTTGAAGAAAAACAAGGTAAAATTCTTGGACTTGGAAGCAGGATTATTCCTATGTCGCAAGATATATTAGGGAAATTTGATAGTGGTCAATCTCTTTCTCAAACCGCAGAAAGGACTGGATATAGAGGTGTTCGCAGATTAAGAGAAAGACATTTATTAAGAAGAGAAAGATTACATAGAGTGTTAAATATACTTGGCTTTCTACCGGAACATTATTTAAAGCATATTGATTTTGAAAAGAATTTCGGACAATTCATTAATGAATCTGAACCTAAAATAGTTTATAAAAAAAATGAAGTAACGAATGAATTTGAATTCATTTTCAAAACATCATTTATTGAAATGCTTGCTGATTTTGCAAAAGAGCAACCGCAATTATTAGAAAACAATAAAAAAATTCCTTATGATTGGACTATCTATTATCTCCGTAAAAAAGCACTGACAACTAAAATAGAAAAAGAAGAACTTGCCTGGCTCTTGTTAAATTTTAATCAAAAAAGGGGCTATTATCAATTAAGAGGCGAAGAAGAGGATGAGGTCGAAAACAAATTGGTTGAGTTTCATTCTCTTGTTGTAGTAAAAGTTGAAGATAGCGGAGACAAAAAAAATAAAGATGAAATATGGTATAATGTTCATTTAAAAAATGGTTGGATATATAGACGAACAAGCAAAGAGCCACTAGATTGGGTAGGTAAAACAAAAGAATTTATTGTTACAACTGATTTGAATGATGATGGAACTGTAAAAACAGATAAAGAAGGAAAAGAAAAACGTTCGTTTAGAGCCCCAGCTGAAAATGATTGGACATTAGTAAAAAAGAAAACAGAATTTGATATTGAAAAGAGCAATAAAACAGTTGGCTCCTATATTTATGATACGTTATTACAAAATCCTAATCAAAAAATAAAAGGAAAATTAGTTCGTACAATTGAGCGTAAATACTATAAGGATGAATTAAAACAAATTTTAGAAAAACAAATTCAAGAACATAAAGAATTACAGGACAAAAACCTTTACACTGCTTGCATTGAAGAGTTATATGAAAACAACGATAATCACAGAAGCAATATAAGTAGTAAAGATTTCGCGCATTTGTTTTTAAATGATATTATCTTTTATCAACGTCCTCTTAAAAGTAAAAAATCTGAAATCAGCGACTGTTCTCTAGAAACAAGGATATATATATTTAATGGAGAAAAAAAATCATCTCCCATTAAATGTATTGCAAAATCTCATCCTTTATTTCAAGAGTTCAGACTTTTGCAGTTTGTTCAGAACATTAAAATATATGCCAGAGAAAAAGAAATAAATGGGAAACTAGAAACAGACGTAAATGTTACCGGTGATTTTATTAATACAGAAGAAGATTGGTTAAACTTATTTGAATGGTTAAATGAGAGAAAGGAAATAGATCAAAAAGCATTTTTAAAATACCCTGCGTTTAATTTAAAAAAAGACTTTGAGAAATATCGCTGGAATTATGTTGATGATAATGAAAAAAAGTATCCCTGCAATGAAACACATTCGCAAATAAAAACAAAACTTGAAAAAGTAAAAAATATATCTGACAGTTTTTTAACTAAAGAAACAGAAGAGGCTCTATGGCATATTTTGTATTCCGTTGAAGATAAAGAAGAAATAAAACAAGCATTAAAATCTTTTGCAATTAAACATAATTTAGATGTTGAGTCGTTTGTAGAAAATTTCAAAAAGTTCCCGCCATATAAAAAAGAATATGGTTCTTATTCTTCAAAAGCAATAAAAAAATTATTGAGTTTAATCCGTTTTGGTAAACATTGGAATGAAACCGCAATTGATGTAAAAACATCAGATAGAATAGATAAACTAATAACGGGTGAGTATGATGAAAAGATAAGAGATAGAGTTCGCGAAAAGGCAATTGAATTAAAATCAATAAATGATTTTAAAGGCTTGCCTATATGGTTAGCCAGTTATGTTATATATGACAGACATTCGGAAAGCGGAAACATTCAAAAATGGAAAACACCTGAAGATATTGAAAAGTTTTTGAAAGAAGAATTCAAACAACATTCTTTAAGAAATCCAATAGTTGAGCAAGTAATTGCTGAAACATTAAGGGTTGTGAAAGACATTTGGAAAAGTTATGGCAGCAGCAGTGAGAACTTTTTTGATGAAATTCATATTGAACTTGGCAGAGAAATGAAAAACCCTGCTGATAAAAGAAAACAAATGACTAATCAGATAAATGAAAATGAAAATAAAAATTTAAGAATAAAGGCCCTTTTAGCTGAATTATTAAATCCTGAACACAAAGTAGAGAATGTTCGCCCTTACTCTCCTAGCCAGCAAGAGATTTTAAAAATATATGAAGATGGTGTATTAAATTCAAACATTACAATTGAGGATGATATTTTAAAAATAAGTAAGTCGGCACAGCCAACTAAATCAGAATTAACAAGATATAAACTTTGGTTAGATCAAAAATATCGTTCTCCATACACAGGAGAAATAATTCCACTAAGTAAACTGTTCACTCCTGCTTTTGAAATTGAACATATTATTCCACAATCACGTTTTTTCGATGATTCTTTTAGTAATAAAGTAATATGCGAAGCTGAAGTAAATAAAGATAAAGACAATAGTACCGCCTACGCTTATATCAAAAACAATTCGGGTAAAAAAATTGAATTAAGCAGAGGTAAAGAAGTAACATTATTTAAAATAGAAGATTATGAACTCTTTGTAAAAGATAATTTTTCAAAAACAAGAGGAAAGATGAAAAAATTATTGATGGAAGAAATTCCGGAAAGCTTTATTGAACGGCAATTAAACGATAGCAGATACATAAGTAAAGTAGTTAAAAACTTATTATCGCAAATAGTAAGAGAAAATAATGAACAAGAAACAACATCAAAAAATGTTATTTCAAGTAATGGTAGTATTACTTCTACTTTAAAACAGGATTGGGGCTTAAACAATGTCTGGAATGAAATTATTACACCTCGCTTTGAACGATTAAATGAATTAACTCAAAGCAAAAACTTTGGAGAGTGGACTAATAAGGAAGGAAAAAAAGTATTCCAAACTCAAGTGCCATTGGAATTACAAAAAGGATTCAATAAAAAACGGATTGACCACAGGCATCACGCATTGGATGCTTTAATAATTGCGTGTGCAACCCGCAATCATATTAATTTATTGAACAATGAATATGCAAAAGCAACTAAAAAAGATTTGCGGTATGACTTACAAAAAACATTAAGAAGAACCGAAAAGGTAACTATTACAGATAAAAAAACAGGAAAACCAAAAGAAATTAATGTTTCAAAAGAATTTCATAAACCTTGGAATACTTTTACAACAGATGCACGAGATAATTTATACTCAACTATTATTAGTTTCAAACAGAACATTAGAGTAATAAATAAGACTGTAAATTATTATCAAAAAATTGAAAACGGAGAAAAAGTAACTAAAAAACAAGAAAAAGGTGAGAGTTGGGCTATTCGTAAACCAATGCACAAAGATACCGTTTCAGGAGGTGTATCTCTTCGTTTCAAAAAAACAGTTCCATTTTCTGTTGCAATTGATAATTACGAAATGCTTGTAAATAAAAGTTTAAAAAGCAAGATCAAGCAATTGATTGCTGAAAATTATGACAACAAGAAAATTCAAAAATTCTTTAAGGATATTGAAAATAAATGGAATGAAAAAGATATTTCAAAAGTTGAAATATATTATTTTGATAATGAAAATGTGGCATCAAGAAGTAAGTTAGATGAAAGTTTTACATCTAAAAGAATTAAGACTTCAATTACTGATACAGGCATTCAAACGATTTTATTAAAACATCTTGAAACATATAATAAGACAAATGATAAAGGTGAAACATTTGAACAACCTGAACTTGCTTTTTCTTCTGATGGAATTGATGTATTAAACAAAAATATAATAACATTAAATAAAGGAAAATTTCATCATCCTATTTCTAAAGTACGAACTTATGAACCTAAAGGAAACAAATTTAATGTAGGCATAACAGGAAATAAAAAAGACAAATTTGTAGAAACCGCAAAAGGCACAAACTTATTTTTTGCCATTTATCAGGATGCCAATTGTAAACGTAATTATGAAACCATTCCATTAAATATTGTAATTGAAAATCAAAAACTTGGAGCTATACAAAAGATCAAACCAGCACTTTGTTCTGTTCCTCTAAAAAATGAAAAGGGTGATAATCTATTATTCTTTTTATGTCCCAATGATTTGGTTTATATTGCTACTAAAGAAGAAATAGAAAAAAATCAATCAGTTGATGTTAGTAAAATAAACAAAGAACAAATATCAAAAATATTTAAAATAGTAAGCTTTACAGGAAATAGATTATCAGCGATACCTTTTACCGTTGCAAAATCAATTGTAGATAAAGTTGAATACACGCAATTAAATAAATTAGAATTTACGTTTGACAAGAAATCTATTAAAGAATATTGCTACAAAATTGAAGTAGACAGAATTGGGAAGATCAAAAAAATAATCAAATGATAAAACTCTCCATCTACTTTGGCAATACCTCCTATTTGAGCCTTACAAATGCTCAAATACATTTAGGTTTGCCTGAAATGTCAACTTTTCCAAAGTTTGAAACTTTGGAAAAGTTTTACCATCCTTTGAAAAAATCTTAACCATTCAAAATCAACAAAATGAAACAACCAACACCTGAACAGTATATCCGCACAAGAGCGCGAAAACTCTCATTGGATGCGTGTTATTTAAATGAAGGCTGGAAAGAATCCGGCTTGGCTTCAATATTCATTGTGCGAAAACATACGAATCAAAACTATACCTTTGGAGTATATTTAGTTGATTTATTCGCGCTTGGCACTAAGGATACCTTCTACAACTTTAATGTACCCGAATCTGTTTTGACTGAAATGCTTGGACGGATGAAAGAGGATAAGTTTTTAAAAACAGATTACGCTTTAGTTCACAATATTATATTCGGAGCCAATGAATTTGCTGAAGACAATGGATATAAAATAAGTAAGGATTTTAAACTTACCCAATTCATCCTGGAAGAAGATACGGAAGATATTGAGCTTATTGACATTGAATTTGGAAAAGACGGTAAACCATTTTTGATTATATAATTCAGCTTTCCAAATTTTTTAAATTAGAAAAAGCGACCTTAAAAAAAATGATTAAACGAAGCCTATATTTTGGCAACCCATCGTATTTGAGCCTTACAAACGCTCAATTAGTTTTACGTTTACCTGAAGTAGAAAAAAATGATACCGTTCCGGAGCATTTCAAAAAAGAAGCATCTGCAAGTATTCCCATAGAAGATATTGGCATTGTAGTATTGGATCACAAGCAAATAACCATAACACAGGCATTGATAGAAGCCCTGCTGGATAATAATGCGGCGCTTATTACCTGCGACAGCACCCACCACCCTACTGGATTAATGCTTCCATTGTGCGGAAATACTATACAAAATGAACGTTTCCGGGCACAGTTAGATGCAACAGAACCTTTGAAAAAACAATTGTGGGCACAAACTGTTTCACAAAAAATAAAGAATCAGGCAGCCATGTTTGGCAGCAGAAATATTGATAATAGTTATTTTATTCCACTTTACCGTAATGTGAAAAGCGGGGATACCGATAATTACGAAGCCACTGCAGCGGCACACTATTGGGGAAATATTTTCAGTTCACTTCCTATTGTAGGTTCATTCAAACGTTTCAGGGAAGGCTTACCACCTAACAATTACCTGAACTACGGTTATGCACTTTTACGAGCAACAATGGCACGCAGTATTGTTGCTGCCGGGCTATTACCCACTTTAGGTATTTTCCACCACAACCGCTACAATGCTTATTGCCTTGCTGATGACCTGATGGAACCTTACCGCCCACTTATTGATAAGGTGGTATATAATATTATTGAAGAACATGGGATTCATGAAGACATCCCGAAAGAAATAAAAGTTTTATTATTAAAAATTCCGGCAATGGATGTGCTGATGGATGGAGAAAAAAGTCCTTTGATGAATGCTACACAAAGAACAGCGGTGAGCTTAGTAAAATGTTTTGATGGTGAACAACGCAAATTGGTATTCCCGGAATTTATTTAAGCAAACTTTTCCAAAGTTTTAAACTTTGGAAATTTACAATATGGAGAACATACAAAAAACTGGGAATTTTTTCTTTTAATTTATCTATCTTAAAATTATAATCCATTTGCAAAACAAAACCGAAATATTATCACCTGAAACCTTCTACCACATTTACAATCGTGCAAATGGGAATGAAAATATTTTCAGGGATCATGGTAATTATCTTTTCTTTCTCGGCAAATATAAACACTACCTATCCCCAATCTGTAACACCTATTGTTATTGTTTAATGCCGAATCATTTTCATTTTCTAGTAGAAATCAAAACCGAAGATGAATTAATAGCTTTTTTTCAAAAAGAAAAACCTGGTTTTGACCTTAATTCAACTTTTCCAAAGTTTGAAACTTTGGAAAAGTTAATCAGCAAGCAATTCTCTAATTTTTTCAGTTCCTATACCCAGGCATTTAATAAACAACAAGGAAGAAAAGGCAGTCTTTTTATTAAAAATTTTAAACGCAAAAAAATCATAAATAGAGAATACCTCATTAAATTAGTGCATTACATTCATTTCAATCCGGTAGAAGCGCATTTATGCGATAAGGCAAATGAGTGGAAATACTCATCCTACAAGGCTATTTGCTTAAACTCAATTACATTAATACAAAAAGAAAAAGTGCTTGAATGGTTTGATGACTTAGAAAATTTTAAGTTTATTCATAAGCATAAACCTAAAGACCTTAAAATAGAATTTGATTAGCTTTTAACAAATTTCCAAAAACAACAAACTTTTCCAAAGTTCCAAACTTTGGAAAAGTTAATTACTGCAATCAATGAGCATCAGCACCGACCGCCTAAACGCTTATCGTATCATGTGGACACTCGTAATGTATGACCTGCCAACCGAAACTAAGAAAGAGCGCAAAGTTGCTGCCCGTTTTCGTAAAGAATTACAAAAGGACGGATTCAGTATGTTTCAGTTCAGCATGTATGTGAGGCATAGTTCCAGTTCAGAAAATGCCGATGTACACAGTAAACGAGTAAAAAAAAACTTACCGGAACTCGGAAAAATAGGGATATTACAAATTACAGACAAACAATTCGGGCAAATGGAGCTTTTTTACGGTTCAAAACCAATAGAATTACCGAATGTTCCGCAACAGTTAGAGTTATTTTAATTTGCTTAGCAAGACATATTGCAACCAGAACTTTTCCAAAGTTTGAAACTTTGGAAAAGTTATTTCCCAATTTTAATTCGAATAGAAACAAAAAATCCCGCTTTTTGGCGGGACTATTGTTTGATAACACCTCAATTTTTTATTGACAAAACCACCTTAAAGCACTGTTGTTGTTGACTTATATCCTGACATGTTGTTTATCAATAAATCAAAGATACATTTTGAAAGCAAATCACAACAGATTTAGAACACCTATTTAGTATCAATTAGTTGTTTATCAATAAATCAAAGATACATTTTGAAAGCAAATCACAACGCAATTTGTAAGATACTCGTATTCTGCCCTGTTGTTTATCAATAAATCAAAGATACATTTTGAAAGCAAATCACAACTATGTTTTGTAAATTCTGTTTGTTGACATGTTGTTTATCAATAAATCAAAGATACATTTTGAAAGCAAATCACAACTAAGTCGCTAAAGCATCAATATGCAGGATGGTTGTTTATCAATAAATCAAAGATACATTTTGAAAGCAAATCACAACTCTTGTGAACTCAGGCTTCTCACGAAGCTCGTTGTTTATCAATAAATCAAAGATACATTTTGAAAGCAAATCACAACGGGATGGATTGGAGAACTTGATTTCGAGAAGTTGTTTATCAATAAATCAAAGATACATTTTGAAAGCAAATCACAACAAGGAATGTTTACTACTTTCGGACAGCCTTGTTGTTTATCAATAAATCAAAGATACATTTTGAAAGCAAATCACAACAGTAAAGCAAATGTAATTCCTAATTACAGAGTTGTTTATCAATAAATCAAAGATACATTTTGAAAGCAAATCACAACAGAAATACAGTTGTCTTTTGAACTGAACCGGTTGTTTATCAATAAATCAAAGATACATTTTGAAAGCAAATCACAACATCTTTACGGTTCATTGCAAAATGATACATGTTGTTTATCAATAAATCAAAGATACATTTTGAAAGCAAATCACAACGCCATCAAGCGACAATAAGCAATGGTGTTGGTTGTTTATCAATAAATCAAAGATACATTTTGAAAGCAAATCACAACGCATTAGATAGCTTAAATTCTGTTATTGATGTTGTTTATCAATAAATCAAAGATACATTTTGAAAGCAAATCACAACAGGTGCAGTAGGTGTTACAGGCGCAACAGGGTTGTTTATCAATAAATCAAAGATACATTTTGAAAGCAAATCACAACTGCCTTGCATCTTTACACTACTACCGCTTAGTTGTTTATCAATAAATCAAAGATACATTTTGAAAGCAAATCACAACACCCCGATGCAGCGACTTTTATTTGTTGCAGTTGTTTATCAATAAATCAAAGATACATTTTGAAAGCAAATCACAACGTTTGGGCGTGTATCACCATCAACGATGAAGTTGTTTATCAATAAATCAAAGATACATTTTGAAAGCAAATCACAACAAGTAGTTTTCTGTGATAAAATATATCATAGTTGTTTATCAATAAATCAAAGATACATTTTGAAAGCAAATCACAACACTGTACCAAGCGGCATTTTAGTTATCTCGGTTGTTTATCAATAAATCAAAGATACATTTTGAAAGCAAATCACAACTCGTTACCCCATACGTCTTTACCCCATCGGGTTGTTTATCAATAAATCAAAGATACATTTTGAAAGCAAATCACAACAGATTGTAATGTTCATAGTTCTTAGGTTTGGTTGTTTATCAATAAATCAAAGATACATTTTGAAAGCAAATCACAACCTTGAAGAACATGAGTATTCAATAGTAACAGTTGTTTATCAATAAATCAAAGATACATTTTGAAAGCAAATCACAACTCGAATGAATAACCGTTTGACTTCGCGCCTGTTGTTTATCAATAAATCAAAGATACATTTTGAAAGCAAATCACAACCGGAATGACTTCGCTCTCGGATTATCCCAAGTTGTTTATCAATAAATCAAAGATACATTTTGAAAGCAAATCACAACCAGGTGCGGTTGGTGTTACAGGTGCAGTCGGTTGTTTATCAATAAATCAAAGATACATTTTGAAAGCAAATCACAACGCATATCGAAGCAAAATCTGTTGCAAAGCAGTTGTTTATCAATAAATCAAAGATACATTTTGAAAGCAAATCACAACTATGCTGAGGCTGAAAGTAAGTTATACGATGTTGTTTATCAATAAATCAAAGATACATTTTGAAAGCAAATCACAACTTGATGTGAGCGCAGTTTCGGTTATGAATTGTTGTTTATCAATAAATCAAAGATACATTTTGAAAGCAAATCACAACTATCATTCTTTCACTTTCATAAACTCTATTGTTGTTTATCAATAAATCAAAGATACATTTTGAAAGCAAATCACAACGGTTGCTTCCTTTTGCAGATTCAATGTTAAGGTGTAAGAGCCATAAGTTCTGGAAGTATTTATCAATAAGTCAAAGAAATATTTTAGAAGCAGATTTTTAATCCAAACAAAAATAGACTTTTTGAAGGGTCAATCGGAAAAGTTGGGGGTCAAGTGATAAAAATATAACTTAGCGGAGT
>JAVHQG010000312.1:0-1963 GCA_036171035.1 Bacteroidales bacterium | reverse complement strand
TTGACCCTTCGGGTCAGTGTTTACGATACTATTGCAAGTGAGAAATGTTAGTAAACATTAAAAAAAACATCTAGCATTTAACTTCTGAACTTCTGCGATTAACCTTCAGTTACTAAACATAGTCCTTTTCACTTTCAACTTATCAACATTTTCAACTTTTTTCATGTTAAAAAATCCTGTTAATTATTATCATTGAATATAATAAATCTTTTACCTTTGCGTATAATAAGATTGAATTTATTAAATTTGCACGCATGAAAAAATTATTCGTTATACTGTTCATTGTAGTTTGTGGATACAGCTTTGCGCAAGATATTCACGGCTATTATGTTAAACCTGATGCTGGTACAACACCTCTGAATACAGTGGTGGACGATTCAAAAAATGAACAGTTCGATAAACGTCCTTTTTCTGAGAATAAACGTGTGCAAGTTGCATTTTCTACTGGTGCAAGCTTTATGGCTTTTGGTGGAGGAAATGTATTTACCACATGGGTAGCTCCTGAAGTAAAATATAAAGTTACCGATAAATTTAACCTTAAAGTTGGAACCATTGCAATGTATAATGTGGCTAGCGGGCTTACAAATTATATTTCTGCTGAAAACAGTACTTCGCAAGCAGGAAGATTAGCTCAATATTATCTTTACGCTCAAGGCGAATACAAATACTCTGAAAGGCTTACAATCAGAGGAACTACCATGAAAGAATTTTCTGATCAATCAATTAATCCTCATCCTTATTCACTAAATCATATAGGATTTGATTACAAAATCAATAATAAAATGAGCATTAGTGCAGATTTTCTACTATCAAAAGGAAATGCTCCATGGGGAATGTACTCAAACACTTATGCAATGAATAATAATAATTCTTTTTACTCAAATGCTTATCCTTTTTCCGGAATTATGGCAAGAGGTTGGTAGTCTTTATTTAATTCCTTTATTCATTTGGAAAAAATACTTTTATCATATAGCGGAAAAATTGACTATGGGGTTCATGAATCGTTAGTTGAAGAAGCCAAGAACCTACCTGACTTCGATAACATTGATGTAGTTGTAAAAAAAAGACTTATCTATATTATTATTGAGGGTCTTGAAAATATCTATAAGCATTCTGACTTTAGTTATTCTGTTAAAGGGGGTGCTGGCAAAGACGATAACTTCTCTCTGGCAAATTTAAACGATAGCTTTATTGTTCGAAATGGAAACCAGGTAACTGCGATGAAAGCCGGTCTTTTAAAGGTAAAACTTGACTATATCAATTCATTAAATGCCAACTCGCTAAAAGAATATTATAACGAGATTATTACTAATGGTTTAGTTTCTGAAAATAGCGGTGCTGGTTTAGGGATGATTAGAATTTCCTTAAAATCTAACAGCCGTATAAATTATTCACTGGAAAAACTAGAAACTGACCTTTATTATTTTAATATGTGGGTTATCTTACCCAAATTACTTAAAACTATTTAGTATGGATACCCTAATCGTTGATAGCACCAGAAACTCCCCAAAAGTAGTGTTGGATCCTGTAAACCAAATTTTTGAAATGGAGGGCGAGTCCAGACCTGAAAATGTTCGGCTGTTTTATGAACCCTTAATTCGTTGGCTCGACGATTATTATTACGAAATATCGGCATCAATTCTTAGAGGAAACCAACCTTTAAAAAAATTAACTTTTAACATCAAGCTTGGCTATTTTAATTCATCTTCTGCAAAATTTATTTTCGATTTGCTCCACAAAGTCCATCAATTCTACGATCATGGCATTGATGTGAAAGCGAATTGGTATTACGAGGAAAACGATGAGGATATGAAACAAGCCGGCGTTGACCTTTCTGAAATGCTAGATTTTCCATTTGTCTATATACCAACAACTTCTGAATGAATAGACAGTTACACGTATTATTTTATTGATTATTAAAATATATAATGACTGTCTGGCTTCGTTTAAGTGTTATCTTTTA
>JAVHQG010000311.1:0-10138 GCA_036171035.1 Bacteroidales bacterium | reverse complement strand
TAAATATTTACTATAATTCAACCCTGTCAGGGTTGTTAGTTATATCTTGCGTTTTTTACCACTGGTTTTACCAGTGGTTATTCAAATTAAATCCCTTCGGGATTAATATAAAAATGAAGTGAGAAATGTTAATTATTTACAGATGAATAAGCAGTTCTTTGCAAAATTTATGATTATACTTGGCTTTGTAATGGTCGCAGTATATATTGGATTGGGAATTTCTCTTTTATTTTTTCCAATTTATAAATATATCCCACAGAATATGAAAATTATTTTTGGAATATTTTTTTTAGCATATGGATTTTTCAGACTTATTCGAACAATAATGAAACTTAATGAAAATAAAGATGATTAAAAATGCAGCAATATACAGGTTTGCTTTCTTACTCATGCTAGTAGCTGTAATTAGCTCTTGCAATCAAGGGAGCATCAATAAATTTGATGAAACGCCCACACGTGGGAGTATCAAAATCAGTGTTGATGAATCATTCCAACAATTGATGGATGCCGAAATTTATGCATTTCAATCGCAGTATAAATATGCTAAAATCAATGTTGCTTATAAACCGGAAAATGATATTTTTTCAGATTTTTTTAAAGATTCGGTAAGACTAATTGTGACCACACGCAAACTTACAAAAGTTGAAGAAGATGGGCTTAAAAACAATAATATCATAGCTCGCACAACAAAAATAGCTTATGATGGTTTAACATTTATTGTGAACCAAGAAAACCCTGATACATTCATCAAATTCGATGCTATAAAAGAACTATTTACAGGTAAAATAACCCGGTGGAATCAAATCAATAAAAACTCAAAATTAAAAGAAATCAAAGTTGTTTTCGACAATAATAAGTCAGCAAATGTCCGATATATCATGGAACGATTTTTATTACCTGTCACGTTCCCACCAAATTGCTATGCTGTAAATTCAAACCCAGAAGTAATCTCATATGTTGAAAAAAACAAAAATGCAATTGGAGTTATCAGCGTGAACTGGATCAGCGACAAAGCAGACTCTCTCACTGTGAAATTTTTGAAACAAATTAAAGTTGTTGCCATTGGAAGCACTACCGGAGGAAACGAATATATGCAGCCTTGTCAAGGTTATATTGCAGAAAAGTCATATCCATTTACACGCGATATTTATATGATCAGCCGCGAAACATTTTCCGGACTTGGATCTGGCTTAATCGCTTATGTAGCCGGAGATATTGGTCAACGAATTGTTTTGCGTTCCGGCTTAGTCCCTGCAACCATGCCAATCAGACTTTTAAAAGTGAGCAAAGAATAATATGTATTTTAAATATTTTGAAAATCCATTCAGAAATCTAAATTTGCAACTTTAAATAAAAATATAATACAAAAATATGATAAAGAAAATTTTCTTAATAATTGGATTTGCAAGTTTCATTTCATTTGCTTTCCGGCATTCTACAGTAAATGCACAAGATGTTAAAACGGCAATAAAACTAATTCAAAGTGAGCAGTTTGAAGCCGCAGATAAGGCCTTTAGAGATCTTCTAAGTAAAGAACCTAAAAATGGTGATGCTTATTATTATTTCGGCGAAAATTTCCTGAAATCCTATTTTACTGATACAGCCGCAGTTTCGTTTATAGAAATGCTTGATTCTGCAAGTTTCTATTACACCAAAGGAATCAAAGCTGATGCTGCAAACCCTTTAAATTACGTTGGACTGGGAAGTGTATCCCTCTACAAAAAAGATGTTGCCGGCGCAAAAGCACAATTTGACAGAGCTCAATCCATTTTACCGAGTAAAAAATATAAAGATAGTCCCGTTACCAAACCAAAAGCAGCACTTGCTCTGGCAAAAATGGCTGAAGCATATATTTATATTGAACCAAAAGATATTCAACAAGCAGTCACTTTGATGACACAAGCGTTGGAATTCGATAAAGAAAACCCACAAGTATATATCATTGCCGGTGATATTTATCTTGAAGACAACGATGGCTCAAAAGCAATTGCCAATTATAAAAAAGCTCAAGAACTCGACTCACGTTCAACACTCGCAAAAACCAAACAAGGAAACATTTATGTTAGAGTGAAAAACTTAAATGCAGCAATACCATATTTCGAAGAAGCTGTTACATTGGATCCAAATTTTGCCCCAGTTTACCGTGAACTTGGCGATCTGTACTACAAAGCAGGTAAATACGATAAAGCTAAAGCAAACTACCAAAAATTTCTCCAAATGTCTGATAACTTTGCTGCAAAAGCAAAATATGCTACCTTACTTTATTTGATAAAAAACTATGACGAAGCCTTAAAATATATTACAGATCTTTTTAAAATTGACACAAATTCGGTTGTAATGAACCGTGTTGCAGCATATTCAGCCTTTGAAACAGCTAAATATCCTGAAGCATTAAAATATTCTGAGAGATTTTTTAGAAAGGTTAAATCCGATAAGATATTATCTAATGATTATTTGTATCAAGGAAAAATATTTGCAAAACTTACAAAAGACTCTATTGCTATTGATAGATACAAACTAGCATTAAAGATAGATTCAAACAACACTGATGCGATGTCTGAAATTGCTAATGCTTTTATAAAATTAAAAAAAGATGAAGAAGCAATCCCTTGGTTTGAGAAAAAAATAAGAAAAGGAAAAGGCTCTATCCTCGATATTTTCTACCTAGGCAAAGTTTACTATAATTTCACGGACTCTTTAAGAAACAACCTTGATTCCGCAAAAATTCAACGTGCAGACACGCTCTTTAGCATGTTCATCGCAAAACAACCTGAATCAATGAATGGGTTAATTTGGAAAGCCCGTGTAAAATTCAAATTTGATATGGACTTGAAAAAAGGCATTGCCAAACCATATTACGAAAATGTAATAAATAAGGCAATTACAGATTCTGCAAAATATTCCAGAGAACTTATAGAAGGGTTTGATTATATTGCCTCATATAATTTATTTACGACTAAAGACTTTGTTGCAGCAAAGCGTTATTATGAAAGAATATTAGCCATTGATCCAAAAAATCAAAAAGCAAATATTGCAATCAAATCACCGGAATTGAAAAATATAAAAACAAAATAATACCTATCAGATATAATAAACTTTTAAAATATTATAAAAATCTGTTTTTAAAAATTAGGTTTTATAAAAGGTTTTTTTATTTTTGTCAAATGTAAAACTTAAAAGTGCAAATTTTAATTATTAATAATTCTTAAATTTATTTGTTATGGCTCAGAAAAAAGGAAGTGCGTTAAAAGAAACATTGCAGTCTGTTTTTGCATCCGGCGCAATTGTTATTTCACTAATCATGGGATATGTAGTTTGGAAGTTTGTTATGGGAAACCCCGTTAACTTTGAAGGAGGAAACCCTGCCGGACATCCTATGCCTGGTAACTATCTTGCCATTATTTACAAAGGCGGATTTATTGTACCTTTATTAATGACCTGTATTCTTGTACTTATTGTTTTTTCTATTGAAAGATTTGTTTCTATTGGTAGAGCTAAAGGTAAAGGAAACTTAAGCACATTTGTAAGCAACATTCGCGAACTTCTTACAAGCAATCAGATTGACGAAGCAAGAACAGCTTGCGACAAACAAAAAGGCTCGTTAGCAAACGTTGTAAAAGCAGGACTCCACAGATACAATGATTTAAAAAATGATCCAAAATTAGAAAAAGAACAAAAAATATTATCCTTACAAAAAGAACTTGAAGAAGCAGCAGCACTTGAATTGCCAATGCTTTCTAAAAATCTCGTTATTCTTTCAACATTATCTTCAATTTCCGTGTTGATTGGTCTTATCGGAACTGTACTTGGTATGATTAAAGCTTTCGCCGCCCTTGCTACCGCAGGTTCTCCCGACGCATTGGCTTTAGCAACCGGTATCTCTGAAGCTCTTATTAATACGGCTTTTGGTATTTCCGGATCTACACTTGCACTTATTATGTATAACTATTTTACAACAAAAGTTGATAGCCTTACATTTAAAATGGATGAAGCAAATTTCAGCATAACTCAAACTTTTGCATCAAGTTTAAAATAATTTGAAGGCTGAACGGAGGCTGTTGAGCATTGGCTACTTAACGTAGTCGCTTAAGTCGAAACAAGTCTAAGCCTGATGTTGTTGATTTATGAAAAAGTTGTAAATCTAAAATCTAAAATTGTAAATTATTATTTATGCCAAAAATTAAATTACCTAACAAGTCGCCTCATATTGATATGACTCCAATGGTGGATTTATTTTCACTTTTGCTTACTTTCTTTATGTTAACGACTTCTTTCAGACCTCAAGAAGTGGCTGTGATTGACACTCCTACTTCTATTTCTGAAAAACAGGCACCCGATAAAAATATCATGAGCATCTCAATAAGTAAAGAAAATAAAATCTACTTTAACATTGATAATGGTCCTGATACAAGCAATCATTTTCGTTCTAAAATTCTAGAGAAAGTAGCTGAATATTACAAGTTAGAATTCACTAAAGCTGAAATTGCAAAATTCGGAAAAGCCTCTGGATTTGGATTCCCTGTTCAAGCATTAAAAACATGGATCAATGCCAGAGACCAAAAAGAACGTGATGCAATACAGGAATCTTTGAAAAAAGAAAATAAAGATGGAATCCCTGTTGACTCAACAGATAATCAACTATCGAACTGGATTTTATTTGCCAGAACTATAAATCCTGATTTACAAGCCGTGATAAAAGCGGATATGGAAACAGATTATACTATTGTAAAAAAAGTACTCGACATATTACAAGACAAACAGGTAAATAAATTTAACCTGATTACAAATCTTGATAAAGTTGAGGTTAAAACAGATGAGATAAAATAATTATTAAACACCAATTTTTATATGGCTGAAATTCAAGATCACGGCGATAGCGGAAAAAAGGGCGGTAAAAAAAGGCCAAAAAAACATAGTACACACATTGACATGACCCCAATGGTGGATTTAATGTGCCTCCTTATCACTTTTTTTATGCTCACAACGGCTTTTGCAAAACCAAAAGCTATGGAAATTGTTCTACCAGAGAAACCTAAAGCAAATCAACCTGCTCCAAAGGGTCCTGAAATTCCTGAAAGCAGAACAATGAACATTTTGCTCACCAGTAATAATACTATTTATTGGTTCATAGGAAAATATAATCCTACAGATACAAAAAAAACTCCTCCGGAATTTATCAAGACTGATTTTAGTAAAGATGGCATCCGCAAAGTTCTTCTTTCACGAAATAAAGAATTATTCAAAAAAATAGATGAACTGAAAGAAAATGTTAAAAAAGGATTAATAAAGCCTGAAACCATCATCCCAAAAGATTCGTTAACTAAACTTAAAAAAGATAAAACTGATAACGAAATCCTAAATTTAGTGATCTCCAAAGAAATAAAAAATCTTAAAACTAAAGATGAGGCAGGTCCAATTGTCCTTATTAAGGCAGATAAAGAAAATGTAAAATATAAGGATTTTGTTAGAATCATCGATGAAATGGCAATCGCTAATATTTCGAGATATGCTGTTGTAGATCCAACCCCTTTTGAATTACAAAAATTAGGAGAATTATCAGGAAAACCAGTAGTTGTAGATAAAAAAGAAACAAAAAAATAAGTAGCTATGTCTATATTTAAAAATAAAATGGATCTCGATGAAATTACCTTTGAGAAACGAAATAAAGAGTACGGAGCCTATTTTTTAAGAAAATTATATAAAAAAAATATGACGGTAGCGATGATCATTTCATTGGCCGTACTCATTATTACTGTAGGCACTCCATTTGTATTAGCCTCCATGAATAAAAAAACGAATAAAAACATGGATAACAGCGTTGAAGCGGTTCTCTCTGACGTGAATAAACAAGAAGATGAAGCACCACCTCCTCCTCCTCCACCACCTCCTCCTCCTGCACTTGAGCAACAAGTTAAATTTACTGCTCCTGTAGTTGTGGACTCTGTTGAAGAAAAAGTTGAACTTGCAGTTAATGAAGACGTTGTTGAAACAACCACCAATCAGGAAGTACGTGAAGAAGTGGTCGAAATAAAAGAGGAAAAGCAAGAAGTAAAGGAAGAAGAAATGCAGGTCTTCACAGTTGTAGAAGAACCACCAACATTTCCAGGTGGAGAAGAAGCTCTTTTGAAATATATCGGATCAAATGTAAAATATCCCGAAATTGCAAAAGAAAATAATATAACCGGAAAGGTTTATGTTCAGTTTGTTATTGAAGCAAATGGAAAAGTAAGTAATGTGAAAATAGTAAGAGGCGTTGACCCCGCACTAGACAAAGAGGCCGTTCGAGTGATACAATCATTACCACAATGGGCACCGGGGAAACAAGCCGGAAGATCAGTTAGGGTAGCTTTTACCGTCCCTATTAACTTTAAATTGAACTAACCATTTTACGAAAAATAAAAAATAACCGAAAGCACACACTTTCGGTTATTTTTTTGCGCAACAACCAACGAAAAAACGATTCCATTTATTGCATCTATCTATCTGAATATTAAAAATATATTTTAAATATTCCACGTATATTCTATACTATTCAATTTCATTTCTGCGTTCATAACAAAAACGTATTGTATAATTTAATACTTACAGTTATGAATACTAAAGAAAAAAAAACCACACTCGATGACATTATCTTCGAGCAAAGAAACAAGGATTATGGAGCATATTTCTTAAGAAAAAACTACAAAAAGCATGTTATCTTCGCTTTATGCTTCACGTTAGGGGTTTTAATGATGTCTATGAGTACCCCATACATTATTGGATACATGAGTCCGGAAGTTATTGTTACTGGTGGTGATGACGGTTCACGCTCATTTGATCCAATGCCTCCACCTGATGATGAACCTGAAACACAAGTTGTGCCCCCACCTCCTCCTTCTACAAGCGATGCTACTCTGAGCCAGACAGCATTTGCTCCAGAAGTTGTTGAAACTACCGACGAAGTAGCTATTAAGATTACTCAAACTGATGCAACACCTATCAATCCTGATGTCAAGCAACTTAATAATGAAACCTATTACCAAACTGAAAATCTACCCGAAATAGTTGAACCTGATCCAATCGAAAATATGATATTCAAACCCTTTGAAGTAAATGAATTGCCCGAATTTATTGGTGGAGAAACAGAAATGAGAAACTTTATTATTAAAAACATCAAATACCCAATTGAGGCAAAAGACATGAGCATTCAAGGTAAAATCTATGTGGAATTTATTGTATCTAAAACTGGCGAAATAACGAATGTAAAACTGGCGAAATCCGTTGATCCGCTATTAGACAATGAAGCACTGAGAGTGGTGAAATTAATGCCACGATGGAATCCAGGCAAACAATCTGGACACAATGTTAATGTGTCAATTATAATACCTATAATGTTTACTTTAAAAAGATAGATAACGATCCCCGTATTGGCACCGTTTTTTTGACCTTAGACGAATTAACCTATTTTTTGATATTAATAATACTTTCAATAACATCAGTCAATTTCGATACAACCAACATCTTTGTAACTTTCGTTCAAAATAAATTCGTAAATTAACTCGTAATTATCTTCCAATAATTTTACTAAATTATTAGTTGAAGTATTTCCAGTCCGTAACCAAATTATTTTTGGAGGTTGACCCTTAAGCATATTTATTTCATAAAAATCAGCATCAAAAGTTACAATTGTATAATCATTTTTTTTGGCATACTCCCATATTTCAATATCAGACAAATTCTCAAGTCCTGCTTCTTTTACTTGCAAAGCATCAGGGTATAATTGCTTAATTTTATTTATTATCCGATATGAAATATTTTGGTCAAACAATAGTTTCATAATGCTGCCCTGATTTTATGTTCTCTATCAGCAGCATATAATAAACAGGCTGTTATATCTGTCTCTTGCAATTCAGGATAATCCTCAATTATTTGTTTTGTTGTCATACCTGATCCTAGCCAACCTAAAATGTCATAAACAGTTATTCTAAGTCCTCTTATGCATGGTTTTCCAAATCTTTTATTTGGATCTTTGGTTATTATGTCGCTATAATGTTTCATAAATAGTAATTTATTCATTTATACAAATTTAATAATTTAATTTGAAATTATATCCACGAAAATTTAGAAGTTTATTGCTAATTTCTTAATAAAAAACATTTGTTTAAGCCATTAATACTAATTCAGGTGAAAAAGATTAGTTTTTTTAGCTTTGCAATATATTTTTCATGCTGGGTTTTATCAACTCATTATTCGCTTCATTCTTAATCATTTTTAATGAACTCAGGTTTCATACCCCATTGTCGGTAACTAATATATGTTAATCACTCACTGAAAATAAAAATTCATTACATTTGTGTACATTTCATTTTTAAATTAAACAAAATTTTATGAAAACACTATTTTTTATTTTAGGCAGCATTTTCATCAGCAATATCTGTATGGGTCAAGCAGCAGGAAATTGGGTTGTGAACCAAACCAATGCAAGCAATTCGTACAAAGAAAAAGCCGGATTTGATTTTGAACAAAACAACTACGCAGGGAAATCAGCAGCTAGGTACAATTACAATTACACTCCATCGTATGCCGAAAAAGATACCGTTATCGTATTAGAAACTAATGTTTTGATGAATGTTAAAGCAGACTCCTATCTCGCTATTTTCGGTGTGTCTCAGGTGAGCGAAAAAGTTGAAACATGCCACGAAATGATAAATACCAGAATTTCTACATTCCTTAATAATATCAAAGCACTCGGGATCAATTCGGAAGATACTTATATTGATTTTATTTCGCAGATTCCTGTGTTTGAAATCGAAGTTGAAAAAAAGCTTTTCAGTAAATCATATAATGAAATCCCCAAAGGATTTGAAGTCAAAAAAAATATCCACATAAAATATAAAGATCAAAAAATTGCTGAAAAGCTATTGATTGAAGCCGCAAAAAATGAAATTTATGACATTGTAAAAGTTGATTTGGTGGTAAACAACAATGATTTAATTTATGATTCATTGAGAAATTGTGCCATTCGGTTAATGAACAAAAAAATTAGAGAATTTAAAAAGCTGGGACTTAAATTTGAGCCAATTTATCAATCGGTTGCTGAAGATATTTCTGGCACGTATCCACTGGAAAGATATGCAAAATATGCTGCTTTCAACGATCCTTCATTAAATGTTGTGACAAAAAGTTCAAAATATGCATCTACTTCTCATAACATTTCGCTTTACTATGATAAGCTACCATATAACGAATTTGATTTTGTTATAAACCCTGTAGTGATAGAGCCTGTGGTACAATATGCATACAAGTTACGTCAAAAATTTGTACTAAAAAAACAGTAAATCCATAGTGAAAATTACTTTTCTTGGCACCGGGACATCCCAAGGAGTCCCCGTGATTGCGTGCAAATGCGATACATGTATGTCAATTAATACGCACGACAAACGATTAAGGGCTTCAATTATGATTGAAATGAACAACAAGATAATCATCATTGATTCAGGTCCTGATTTCAGGCAACAACTTCTTCGTGAAAAAGTTGAAAAACTAGATGCAATTATTTACACGCACGAACACAAAGATCACACAGCAGGTCTCGATGATGTTAGATCATTCAACTGGATTTATAAAAAGCCCATGGATATTTTCTGTGCAGAAAGGGTAAAAAATGCGCTTGAGCGGGAATTTGCCTATATCTTTGCAGAACATAAATATCCGGGCATTCCACAACTGACAATACATACAATTGAAAACAACCCTTTTTTTATTGATGGAATAAAAATTATTCCAATTGAAGGGCTACATTACAAATTACCAGTTTTCGGTTACAGAATAGAAGATTTTACCTATATCACAGACATAAATTTAATTTCAGAACAAGAAAAATATAAAATCAAAGGTTCGAAATATATTGTTGTGGGAGCAGTTAGAAAGCAGAAACACCTATCGCATTATAGTTTAGCAGAAGCTGTTGAACTGATACAAGAAATATCTCCTAAAATGGCGTATATCACTCACATCAGCCATATGATGGGCAAGCACACAGAAGTTGAAACGGAGTTACCGGATAATATCAGATTAGCCTATGATGGGCTACAAATAATCTGCTAATTAGTGTCAGCAAGAAAACGCCAATAATTTCGTTAAACAACCCACAAGCTCG